>CAMFJO010000001.1 GCA_945956945.1 uncultured Legionellales bacterium
ATGCAGAAGTAGCGGAAAATATAGTATCTCAGATCCAGAACGGAGAGAAAATACCTTATTTTTATGCACAAAAAGACTATGTTCATTCCATAGATCCCTTTTTCCCTCTGGAAAAATATCTTTATACTGCTAAAAAATTGGTCGGGGAAACAGATTATTATTACTGTTTAACCAACCAGATACACGATTTTCCCTTGAAAAAAGGCCTCGTTTTTAACGAATAAATATTATGGTGTTAACACCTCATTCAAAATAAAAGTTATTTCAGTATGACCTATAATACAGTAGAAATAATGTATCTCTTGATATACAATGCACTCATATATAAATATATAAGAACAAGGAACGTAGGCAGGCAGTTTGCGCGACCTTATAGCGCCAGAAGGCATTATGAGGAAACAGCTATGAAGAAAAACTTTTGGGTTTATAACCCTTTATTAATTTCTCATCTATGCTTAGGTTATATAAGCATGCCAGAATGCTATAACTCAAAGTACAAGAAATACACCTTGACTAAGATGCTGAGAAATTTTATAAAAAGAAGCCTTATCCTACATTCATTCACGCATTTCACCTGACTTTGTGAAGAGAGATTTATTACTCGAGTTCTCTGCTCAATTTTCCAACCATAGAGGATAATTTTCATGTTGTGCAAATACCTATTGCCAAAGAATTACACGATCAAGGCTATCAGCGACTTTATCTTTTATCCGGTGAAATTTTCAATCAAGGAGATATTCCGTCTTATTTAACAGTTATCAAAAAAGAAGAGGAAGCGCATACATAATGAATAAACTGGGAATATTAACCTGTCTGAAAGATTTTTTTAAACAGCATGGGATGCGTTCTCAGAAAAAATTAGAACAAGAAAAAATCATGCCGTTGTTAGATAAGCTAAAATTATTGGAAGACATGCATAAAATCATCTCACTGCTTCCCGCCCCCATTTATTGGGAAGATGTGAATAGCATTATCTTGGGTGCAAATGACTATATTATAGAAGAACTTGGGATAAGATCTTTAAATGATTACATAGGAAAATCTTTGCATGAATTATACCCCAAAGAAATGGCTGATCACATAAAATGGCATAATGAAGAGGTTATGCGAACGGGTCAAATCCTGTCTCAAGAAGAAGCCATCATAGACATGAGAGGAAATCTTAAATATTTTACTGCCATAAAAGCCCCCTTGAGAGATGATCAGGGGAATATTATCGGCATAGTTGGAACATCTATTAATATCACCCAGCAAAAGGAAGCTGAGCGATTAAAACTTCAAGAACAAGAAAAATTCACCAAAATAGCCAATCAAGTAGCACACGATATCCGTTCACCTTTATCCAGTTTATTGATGATTGTCAAATCGTGCTCACACATTCCCGAAGCCGATCGCATTGCACTTCGCGAAGCCGCCATCGCGATCAGCGACATTGCCAACCACTTGTTGCATCAATATCAGAAAAAAGAAGCGGATATGATGGAAAATGAAGAACGTCAAGCGGTTTTAGTCTCCGCTGCTTTGTTAGAATCACTCACCGCCAAAAAATACCAATACCAAAAATTTCCAGTTAAATTTGACTGCTGCTTTAAAACCGACACACAATTTTCCTTTATTAAAACCGAACTTAGCGCTTTTAAACGCATGCTGTCTAATTTAATCAACAATGCCGTAGATGCGCTGGAAAATACAGCCGGTAAAATAAGCTTGCAATTAGAAGTCAGCAATGAATGGGTTAAAATCGCCATACAGGATACGGGCAAAGGGATGTCTGCAGAATTGATAAACCAAATCCTGTCTAAAGTTTCTATAACCAGGGGAAAGAAACAAGGTTATGGCATTGGCTTAATGCAAGTGAGAGATACTTTGGAGCGTAATCAGGGAGAATGGCAGATTGAATCTGCATTAGGGCTCGGCACCACCATCACCCTGACTTTCCCCCGAATGCAGGCACCTCACTGGATTGCGGAGAAAATCAGTTTAAGTCCTCATAATATCGTTATCATTGTAGACGATGATACCTCCATCCACGGCGCCTGGCGGACACGCTTTGAAGCTATTTTAAATGGTAAAAACACCCTACAATTGCAGCATTTTGAACAAGCCAGCGAAGCGCTAGCCTATATAAACGGCTTAACGCAGGATGAAAAAGAATCGCTTTTGTTACTCACCGATTATGAGCTTCTGAAACAAGACTTTAATGGACTAGATCTCATCGCACAAAGCAAAATTAAAAACTCTATCCTTGTCACCAGCCACTATGCCGACCCTTTGATTCTGGAGCAAGCCGCCCAAACCAATACGAAGATTTTACCTAAACAATTGGCTTCGGAGATCCCTATCTGTTTTGAGGAAACAGAAAAGCACACGGTAAGGGAAGATGGTGTCGATGTCATCTTTGTAGACAACGATAAATTATTCATTCAAACACTAACGATGTTTATCTTCAAAGATCAACGCACCACACAATACTACGACCCCCAACATTTTTTAGACAGCGTACACCAATACCCAAAAGAGACCAAAATTTATCTGGATAATAATTTTCCCGCCTTTAGCCTCAAAGGTATCGATATTGCCAGGAAATTATATGCACAAGGGTTTGAGCGGCTTTATCTTTTATCCGGTGAAGTATTCGATGAAAAAGATATTCCGGGCTATTTGACCGTGATTAGGAAGGACGATATTGCCGCTATTAAGACTCTATAATAGATACTCCTAACATTTTAAAAACCTCGGTATATACTAATACCAACCTAATGATGATAAGCTATGCTCTTTATAACAAACTTCCATCACCATGCACGAACTCAACATTTGCTTAAGCCTAATACGCCTGTTAGAACAAAATGCCCTTCAAGCAACACCACCCGTTCAACGGATTAAAACCGTTTGGCTGGAAATCGGTCAATTGGCCGGTATTGATTTGGAAGCTATCCGTTTCAGCTTTCCCATTGCTACCGCCAATACACTGGCCGAAGATGCTGCTTTAGAGATTAAAATTGAAGCCGGAAAAGCCTTTTGTCATCATTGCCAAAAAGATGTTATTATCGATTCTTTATTAGCGCCCTGTGTCATTTGTGGTCAATATGATTATACTATTACTCAGGGAAAGTCTCTACGAATTATCAATATCGAGGTTATCTAATGTGTGGTTACTGCGGTTGTGAATCGACTCCAATGCATCAACATGAACACGGACATACGCACGATCACCATCATGGCGATCCCCGACTCATACAAATTGAGCAGGATATCTTAAGTGAAAATCAGCGTTTTGCCGAACAGAATCGACTGTATTTCAACAAAAACAATCTGTCTGCTTTTAACCTAATGTCCAGCCCCGGTTCAGGGAAAACGACCTTGTTGATTGAAACCATTAAAGCATTGAAAGATCGTTGCCCCATCAGTGTTATAGAAGGCGATCAACAAACCGATTTGGATGCCCAACGCATTGCGGCAACGGGAGTATCGGTATTACAAATCAACACCGGTAAGGGTTGCCACCTGGACGCACATCGGGTGGGACATGCGCTGAACGATTTGGCACCCGCTAAAAATAGTCTCATTTTTATAGAAAATGTCGGCAATCTGGTTTGTCCAGCTTTATTCGATTTAGGCGAACAGGCCAAGATAGTTATTCTCTCGGTCACAGAGGGCGAGGATAAACCCTTAAAATACCCGCATATGTTTGCGGAGGCCAGCTTAATGTTAATCAATAAAATGGATTTACTGCCTTATGTTTCTTTTAATGTGGCACAATGCAGTGACTATGCTAAACGCATTAACCCCAAGATTGAAATAATGCAAACATCCGCTACCACACAACAAGGCTTATTACCTTGGTGTGATTGGTTATTAAAAACCGCTCATCATGCAGCGCTTACAGCTTAATATTAGGGGATTAGTACAGGGCGTAGGCTTTAGGCCGCACGTGTACAAATTAGCCACTTCCTTAGGTCTAAGCGGCTTTATTAGAAATGACGCTTATGGCGTACACATAGAAATACAAGGCGCACAATGCCAACATTTTTTAGAATCCTTGCAACAAACGCTTCCCCCTTTAGCAAAGATTGAAACGCTAAGCCAGAAAAATAGCGTGATAAAAAAAGATGAGGCCCACTTCACTATAGAAAACAGTGATTCTGGCACTATTAGCAGTAAGATCCCTGCCGACGCGGCCCTTTGCCAAGCCTGTTTACAGGATTTATTCGATCCCCAAAGCCGATTTTATCAATATCCTTTTATCAGTTGCACTGATTGCGGACCACGTTATACCCTCGCGCAACAATTACCGTATGATAGGAACCATACCAGTCAAAGTAAATTTGATCGGTGTCTCGATTGTCATCAGGCTTATCACGATCCTAACAATAGACGTTATCACACTGAAACGATTGCTTGTCGGCATTGTGGCCCAACATTTAGCCATAGCATCGATGATATTGCAGCTGCTATTATAGAAGGAAAAATAGTGGCTTTAAAAAGCTTGGGCGGCTATCAACTGATTTGCAATGCGCGCCATACAGATACCTTGCAAAAATTACGGAAAAATAAGTTAAGACCCCATAAGCCTTTTGCGCTGATGGTATTGAACACCAGCACCGCCGCTCAATGGGTTGATTGCCCTGAAATAGCCAAAGACATCTTAAATAGCCCTGCCAAACCTATTGTGCTATTACCTAAAAAAAATAATTTTCTGCCGAATGAAATTGCCCCTGGCTTAAATAAATTGGGAATTATGCTCGCTTACACACCACTTCATTATTTACTCTTTCACGCGCTTTTGGGCATACCGGTAGGGCACACTTGGTTGCAGCAAAAAAACGACTGGGTATTAGCCGTGACCAGTGCCAATATCAGTGAAATACCTTTGATCAAAGACAATGATGAAGCCTATCAGCACTTACAGACTATGGCCGATCTCATCGTAACGTGCGATCGCGACATTGTCAGTGCTATCGATGACTCAGTGGCACAATTGATCCACCATAAGCCTGCTTTTATTCGCAGAGCACGAGGTTATGTGCCTCAAGCGATTCCCTTACCGCATGAACTTCCCTGCACGGTTGCTTTAGGTGGATACTTAAAAAACACCCTGTGCATCACCCGTGGCAATGAAGCCTTTGTATCACAACCTGTAGGCAATTTAAATAGCCGTGAAACGATCGCCTTTTACCACGAAACAATGAATCATTTGTTAAAAATATTGAACGTCACACCCGAATGTGTCGCTCATGATAAACACCCCGACTTCTATTCCACCCAAATTGCCACACACTTTAAAGTCCCCTCTTTTGCCATTCAGCACCATCATGCACATCTAGCCGCTTGTGCTGTTGAATACGGACTTATTGCCCCTGCCTTGGGTTTAGCCTTGGATGGCTTTGGTTTAGGTGACAATAATCAGAGTTGGGGTGGTGAATTACTCTGTTATCAGGGCACCCATTACCAACATTTAGGGTCATTGCAACCTTTATTGCAACCAGGGGGAGATGCCGTTATCAAACAACCCTGGCGCATGGCGGTCAGCGTGTTATTTGCTTTAGGCCATCAAGATCTTATCTTAAAACGATTTCACCATCATGAACAAGCAGGCGCTATCTTAACCCTATTAGAAAAAGGCTTACACTGCCCTGCCACCAGCAGTGGCGGTCGCTTATTCGATGCTGCCAGTGCTTTATTAGGACTCTGTGAAATAGCTGATTACGAAGGACATGCCGCCATGTTATTGGAAAGTTGTGTTTCTATGCCTAAAATCGATCCGCAAGGCTGGACCATTAGCGATAACACCTTAAATATGTTACCCTTGTTCAACACCTTGTTAAATTGCGATTCCGTAGAAGGCGCTAATCTATTTCATGGTACCTTTGTCGCCGCTTTGTTAACCTGGTTAGAACAGAATGCATCCTTACACGGCTTAAAACACATCTTATTAGGGGGAGGCTGTTTTTTAAATAGCGTTTTAAGTGAGCATTTAATTGCGGGCTTAGAAGCCAAAGGTTTAATACCCTTGTATCCACGTTTATATCCCCCCAATGATAGCGGCTTAAGTTTGGGGCAAGCCTGGGTAGCTGGAAATAAATTAATACAAAAAATGTAGTTCTATACCCAATGTACTTCAAGATGCGAACTTAGACAAAAGAACTGTGTGAGACGCCTCAAGGCTTGGCTGTCTCTAAGGGTCAAACCGTGCGCCGCATGGATGCGGCGCCCGAGCCTACAAGGACGTATTTACGGCATGTTTGACACTAGAGCAGCCAAACTTTGAGGCAAGGACTTAAATTTTTCTAGTTCGTGTCTTCAGGTGCGTTTTGTATATATTGATATAGGGAATATTTGTTTTACCATACTGACTGTAGATTTATATTGGTAGTGAATAATTATGCAGAGGATTGATAAATGTGTCTAGCCATGCCAGTCGAAGTCATCGCCTTAAAGGCGCCTGCTTTGGCCATCGTCAATATTGGCGGCATCGAAAAAGAAATATCACTTGCTTTGGTTGATGATGTACAGGTAGGAGATTATGTCATTTTGCATGTGGGTTATGCCTTAAGTAAACTGGATGTGATAGAAGCACAAAAAACATTAGCCTTATTGAACGAGATGGCGCTCTTATGAAATATATCAGTGAATTTAGAAACGGTCATCTTGCGCAAATGCTGGCGCAAAAAATACAGCAAACGGTAGAATTTGACCGCCATTATGCCTTGATGGAATTTTGCGGCGGCCATACGCATGCCATTCATCGCTATGGCTTACCGACATTATTGCCGCACAATATAGAACTCATTCACGGTCCGGGTTGTCCGGTGTGCATATTACCCATCGCCCGCATAGATTATGCGATTGCGCTATCGCATTTACCCAATATTATTTTATGCAGTTATGGGGATATGTTGCGCGTGCCCGGTAGCGATCAATACAGTTTATTAAAAGCCCGCGCCAAAGGCGCCGATGTGCGCATGGTGTATTCTATAGACGATGCTTTGACACTCGCTCGGCATAATCCCACTAAAGAAGTGATTTTTTTTGCCATCGGTTTTGAAACAACGACGCCGCCAACAGCGGTCGCTTTACTGCAAGCGCAACAAGAAAAATTAAAAAATTTTAGTGTTTTTTGTAACCATGTGTTAACCCCCATTGCCATGCAAGCCTTATTAGAAACAGAGAAAAATACGGATGACTCAGCAGTCGCTTTAGATGGTTTTATAGGACCTTCTCACGTCAGCATCATTATTGGCAGCGATGCTTACAAAAGCGTGGCGGAAAAATACCGGAAACCTGTCGTCATTGCCGGCTTTGAACCCCTGGATGTCATGCAATCCATTCTCATGTTAGTGAAAATGGTCAATCAGCAACAGTACGGCATCCAAAACCAATATACACGTGCCGTAACGCACAAGGGTAGCACCAAATGTCTACAATTTATTGCCCAAACGCTAGAATTACGCGATACTTTTGAATGGCGTGGTTTGGGCTGGATGGCGAACAGCGCCATGAAGATAAAAAAAGAATTCGCTGAATTCGATGCCGAGCTGCGTTTTCCTTTAACGATTGCAGAAGGCAAAGAGCATAAAGCGTGTGAGTGCAGCGCCATTTTACGCGGCCTTAAAAAACCTAAAGATTGTAAACTATTCGCAATCGCCTGTACCCCCGAAAACCCATTGGGATCGTGCATGGTATCCTCTGAAGGTGCTTGTGCTGCACATTATGCTTATGGGAGATTATCCGAATGACGATAGAAACCTTTAAAGCAAAACCTAAAATCAGCATTAAACACGGTGTGGTGGAAATGAACCATGGTGCGGGCGGTAAGGCCATGCACCAATTAATAGAACAATTGTTTTTGAGTGCTTTTGACAACGAATGGCTGGCACAGCGCAACGATCAAGCTTGTTTCACCGTGTCTAACCCACGTTTGGTGATGACAACGGATGGCCATGTTATCTCACCTTTATTTTTTCCAGGTGGCGATATCGGTAGTTTGGCGGTGCATGGTACCTTGAATGACATCGCGATGGCAGGCGCAACACCTCTTTATTTATCCGCTGGCTTTATTTTGGAAGAAGGCTTTCCCTTGCGCGATTTACAAAAAATTGTTGCCTCTATGGCCACAGCAGCACGCGATGCCAATGTTTGCATTATTACTGGCGATACCAAAGTAGTGGAAAAAGGCAAAGGCGATGGCGTCTTCATCACCACCACTGGCCTTGGTGTAATACCCGAAAACGTACGCATCACCCATACTATTTTGCCGGGTGATAAAATTATCGTCAATGGCTTCATCGGCGATCACGGCATTGCCGTTATGTCACAACGACAAAACCTACAATTTAACACCCATATTGTGTCAGACTGCGCCTCTTTGCACGAATTAACCGCTATGATGCTAGAAACCGTACCCACACTTCATAGCTTACGCGATCCCACCCGCGGGGGGCTCGCCGGTACTTTAAATGAATGGGCTGAACAACACCAGGTGGGTTTTTGTCTGAATGAAAATGCCATTCCCATACGCGATGCCGTACGCGGTGCTTGCGAATTATTGGGACTTGATCCTTTATATGTAGCCAATGAAGGTAAATTGGTGGTTGCGTGCGCACCAGCCGATGCAGACACTTTACTGGCATCCATGAAAGCACATCCTTTAGGTACCAATGCCGCTATCATCGGTGAGGCTATCGCCGATCCCCATCACTTTGTGCAGATGAAAACCAGCTTTGGTGGTAAACGGATAGTAGATTGGTTGGCAGGCGATCAGTTGCCGCGGATCTGTTGATTATGATATTTTAAGGATAGATACCCAAAGCTCTTGGAAATACAAAGTAAAGCGGAAGAACAGTGTGAGACGCCTCAAGGTTTGGCTGTCTCTCAGTGTCAAACCGTGCGCCGCATGGATGCGGCGCCCGAGCCTACACGGATGTATTCACGGCGTGTTTGACACGAGAGCAGCCAAATCTTGAGGCAAGGACTTAAATTTTTCTAGTTTACATCTTCAGGTACTTTCGGTATATATCAAACGTACCGGAAAATACGAAGTAAAAGCGTAATTTGCCGAGCCACAATCATCATTTTAGGAACTGTTTATGCTTTATTTCCTGGCCTATGAACAAATAAACGATCTCCTTAACGCTTTAAGAACCTTAGGTTATACCTGCATGGGCCCGCAAGTACAAGACGGTACTATCGTCTTTGACGAATTAAACCATGCCGCCCAATTACCTTGGGGTGTACACGATATGCAAAAACCAGGCTATTATCGATTACAGCAAAGCGAGAAAAAAGAAGCCTTTGCCTGGGCGAATGGCCCACAAGCCATTAAACCTTTATTATTTAAACCCAAGGAATCTCTATGGCGTGTGCAAAAAAATGATGATGGTAAATTAATTTTTAAAGAAATTATGCCGGATCATAAACCCGTCGCCTTAATAGGTGCCCGATCCTGTGATTTGGCGGCAATGGCCATTCAAGATAAAACATTGTTAAAAGATAAATTCATCGATAAACAATACCAATGGCATCGCGAACATCTATTCGTTATTGCTGTCAATTGCAGTTATTCTGGCGGCAACTGCTTTTGCGTGTCTACGCAAACAGGCCCCAAAGCAACCTCTGGCTACGATCTAGCCTTAACCGAAGTAGATAAGGGTTTCGTCGTAGATATTGGCAGTGATAAAGGCCGTAACCTCATCACTACATTGAAATGCATACCTGCAACCGAAACAAACAGCCGCCAAGCAGATACGCGTACAGCACAGGCTGCTAGCATGCAAACCAAACGCATGCCTAAAAACAATAGCCGCGAACTGCGGAATATACTCATGAACCATTTAGATCACCCGCGCTGGCACGAAGTCGCGGAACGCTGTCTATCCTGTGGCAATTGCACCGCTGTTTGCCCTACTTGTTTTTGCCATCATCAAACAGAAACGCCTGTGGCGCAGGGCGATGGCAGCGTGCATGCGCGTGAATGGGATTCTTGTTTTACCCAAGGGCACAGTTATATACACGGCCAAGTAGTACGAGATACCACTGAGAAACGCTATAAACAATGGTTAACACACAAGCTAGGTACCTGGTGGGATCAATTCGACACCAGCGGGTGTGTGGGTTGTGGTCGTTGTGTCACCTGGTGTCCAGTTGGCATTGATCTCACTGAAGAAATGGCCGCCATTGCTGGAGAATCAAATGTAGTAACGGATAAAAAGAAAGGTCCCCATGATGATTGATACCCCTGTTGCGATGAAAATCATTGCCAAAAATGAAGAATCCCCGGATGTTTTTACGCTGACGCTACAGTTTATGGAAGAAAAAGAAACTGGTTATGATTTTCAACCAGGTCAGTTTAATATGTTGTATTTATTCGGTGTGGGCGAAGTGCCTATTTCTATTTTGGCACACGGGGAAGACAATAGTTTATATGCGCACACCATTCGTCGTGTTGGCCGCGTCACACAAGGTTTATCCTTATTAAAGATAGGCGATTGTGTCGGCTTACGCGGCCCCTTTGGTCGCGGTTGGCCCTTGGACAAAGCACAAGGCAAAGATGTATTGATTGTTACCGGCGGCTTGGGCTGTGCTCCCAGCGTTTCGATTATTCATCACATTTTGAAACACCGCGAGCGCTATGGCCGCTTGATTATTTTACAAGGGGTTAAGCATAGCGATGATTTAATTTTTAGAAAACAATACCAAGAATGGGCTCAATTACCCAATGTACAGGTAGCATTGGCGGCAGACATCAGTCAACCGAATTGGCCTGGTCATACAGGTCTGATCACAGAATTGCTCGATCAAGTACATTTAGATCTCTCCAAAACTCTCTGCATGATGTGCGGGCCAGAAGGCATGATGCGCGCCACTGCAGAACGATTGACGCAATTGCAATTGCCTGAAGATGCCATTTATTTAAGCTTAGAGCGCAATATGGAATGTGCCATAGGCCATTGTGGCCATTGCCAATTTGGCGGTACCTTTATTTGCAAGGAAGGACCTGTCTTCAATTATCCTGAGGTTAAATTTTTGCTAAGCCAAAGGGGCTTTTAAATGGAATCACGAAAACCGCGTATTGCTATTCACAAATTCACCTCTTGCGATGGCTGTCAATTGGCTTTTCTGCATTTAGGCGAAGACTTACTAGAACTCTCCGAGAAAGTAGACATCGTTCATTTCGTGGAAATGGGGCCTATTAACCCTTTAGCAAAAGTAGATGTAGCCTATATAGAAGGCAGCATCTCTACCCCCGATGAGAAAGAACGTATTCAGCATATTCGTGCCAACAGCCGTTATGTGATCACCATTGGTGCTTGCGCAACCTCAGGTGGTATTCAGGCCCTGCGTAATTTTGCCAATACCAAAGAATGGATGAAAGCAATTTATGCCACACCGGATACCATTGCCACCTTAGAAACGTCTACGGCAATTTCTGCCCACATTAAAGTAGATTTCGAGATTTATGGTTGTCCTGTGAATAGCCAACAAATATTGGCTTCTCTACTTTCTCTATTGCACCAAACGACACCCACCGCATCGCGTGATAAAGTGTGTTTAGAATGCAAGCGCTTAGGCTATGCCTGTGTTATGGTAACAAAGGGTGAGCCCTGCATGGGGCCTGTCACGCAGACTGGTTGCGGTGCCTTGTGCCCTAGCTTAGGGCGTGGTTGTTATGCTTGTTATGGTCCCGCTGAAAATACCAATACGACGTCCTTCGCAAAATGGTTATCCAGTTTGGGCTTGTCTGATGAGGAGATTGCCAGACGCTTTTTGTTCATTCAAAATAACGCCCCCGCCTTTAAAGAAGAAGGGATTAAGTTAAAGGGTAAAAATAAACATGACTGATGTCTACAAAGATTTAAGCATTCCTATTATTGCGCGCGTCGAAGGTGAAGGTGCATTGCACCTCAATATCCACAATGGAGAAATTAGTCAGCTGGAATTATCCATTTATGAACCACCTCGTTTATTCGAAAAATTTTTAGAGGGTCGCTCTGCCAATGAAGTCATCGATGCGGTTGCTAGAATTTGTGGTATTTGTCCTGTTGCCTATCAAATGAGTGCGGTACAAGCTATAGAGCATATTTTTGAAATGCCTGTCACCCCCTGGGTACATGAGATGCGGCGTTTATTTTATTGTGGTGAATGGATGGAAAGTCATGGTTTACACATTCATATGTTAGCTGCACCAGATTTTCTAAAATATCCATCAGTGATTGCTATGGCCAAAGATCATCCTGAAGTTGTCAAACGCGGCATGCACTTGCACGGACTAGGTTTAAAGCTGATGAGTCTATTGGGGAAACGTTCTGTACATCCCGTCGGCGCTTGTGTGGGTGGATTTTATGCAGCGCCCAAAATCACTGAAGTACAAACCGTATTAGCACAATTTAAACAATCTTTGCCTCTGGCTGAAGAATTAGTAGCATGGTCCGCATCTTTACCTTTAGCGAAGGTTAAACAGGATTTTACCTCCGTGTCACTGCGTCATGCACACGAATACCCCATGAATGAAGGGCGCATTGTGTCTAGCCGAGGTTTAGATATTGATATCAGTGAATTCGATCAGTATCTAAAAGAATCGCAAGTCCCTTATTCCACAGCATTACAATGCCATCTGCAGGGAAAATCTTATCTGGTAGGTCCGATGGCTCGCTTAAATTTGAACTACGATCTCTTGCCTAAAGCAGTTCATGATATTTTAGCCCATTGTAAAATAAACTTTCCTAGCCAGAATATGTTTCACAGTGTCATTGCCCGCTCTGTAGAGATCTACTATGCCATGTTAGAAGCTATTCGCATCATGGAAAATTATGTGCATACCACAACACCTTGCACACCCATGACCCCACGCGCCGGTGTCGGTTTTGGCTGTACCGAGGCACCACGTGGTTTATTATGGCACCGCTATGAATTTAACGAAGAAGGTCTTGTCACCTCATCTAGAATCGTCCCCCCTACCAGTCAAAATCAGGCACGCATAGAAGAAGATCTACGGCACGCCTTAACTCACTACGGTTTGGATCACAGCGACGATGATTTACGTTTTCACAGTGAGATAGTCATTCGCAATTATGACCCTTGCATTTCCTGCTCTACACATTTCTTAACACTCAAGGTAGAACGGGCGTGAATAAAACCGCTATCATTGGCGTCGGTTCACCTTTTGGTGATGACGCTATCGCTTATCACGTGATCGAATGCTTAAAAGAGGAATCGCTACCCGCCATTGACCTACACTATTACGACAGACCCGGCTGGCATTTGCTAGAATGCATGAAACCCTTTAATACCGTGCATTTAGTGGATGCCATCGTCAGCGGTAGCACCCCCGGAACCTTACATCGCTATGAAGATATTCACGCTTTTCAGCTGCATCAAAATCTATTGTCCAGCCACAGCTTTGGCTTGGCTGAAACCTTATTGCTAGGAGAAGTTTTAGGTGAATTACCCGCCAAGCTTATCATTCATGGTATAGAAATCAGCTTGAACGGTGGCGATATAAATTATTTAAGCCTGGTGGCACAGCTAAAAAAAGAAATCGTTTGAAATTCCTCGAGAGAATAGAATCCCCCCCAGACACACAATAAACTGAACGTTAAATTAATAAATAATACAGCTTACTCTATAATTTTCTTAAAATATCCTAAGATCTATTGTTTTATTCTCTACTACATCCGTATAATGGATTCAATGCGCATAGTCATTGCTGCAGAAGCTTAATCTTCATTACCTCGAATAAGGAAAATTCAATGAAAATGAAAAAAATTTGCTACGGTCTTATCTCCCTAGGACTCTTGACTTCTAGTTCCATCGCTCTCGCCGGCGCCTATAATCCGCCTGAACCCGCTGCAACACAACCTTGTAGTCTGTTGTGCTCTGCGCCGATGAAAAGCGGCTTCTATGTAGGGGTTACTGGGTTATACTTAACTCCCAGCGAAACCGGTATTGGTTTATTCACCGATAGCTGGCAGTATACCGATCCCAACACGGGAAAAACCACTTCTAAAAGCAAACCCTTTGACCCAGATGGTAATTGGAGTGTCGGTGCCAAATTAGGGTATAATTTCGGTGAGTCTGCAAATAACCTCGAATTCGACTATTTCTATCTAAATAACAAAACGCATGCTGTGAACGACTCCTCTGGTAATCCCAGTTCCTTCGGCAGTGTTTTTTTCAATATTAATATCCCCAACCCTGCTAGTATAGATTTGGTCAGTGACGCCCATTTAGAATACACTGTCAATCAATATGATTTATGGTTTGGTCACACCTACTCACAGTCCCCCGATGGTTTTATGTTTAAACCTGCCATTGGTGTGCGTTTTGCCGATTTGGAGCATGACATGACCTTTGCTGCTCCCGGCTATGTAAAAAGCAGCTTCCAGGGAGTAGGTCCGGAATTAGGCTTTGATGTACGACAAGGTTTTAGCTCTTCAGGAT
>CAMFJO010000002.1 GCA_945956945.1 uncultured Legionellales bacterium
CTGTAGACATATCACAACGACGTGCTAAATCGGAAATGGATACATCCTGCTTGTTCATTAGATTTCGTAAATTATTAGATACGATAGATAAAATTTGTTTTTTTTCCATGAGGTACTCAGTGAGTTAAAAGCATCCTATTGGCTGATTAAAAATTCTACGCCGGATTCCTTGACAAAGCAAGAACACTAGGCTAAACTTTTCCTGTAGCCGCTTCCTTTAGGAAAATAATGGCGACAACAATTTTTATTAAAGGGAAAGCCCTGCATCGTAGGTGCTTGAATTTTATCAATATTAAGGAGGAGAGTCATGCTAATTTTATCTAGAAATCAGTCACAGGAAATCGTCATCGGAAAAAATGCCGAAATTCGAGTTGTAGTTGTTTCTATCGATGAAAATCAAGTCAAATTAGGCTTTACAGCTTCAAAAGATATACCTATCCATAGATATGAAATTTTTCAAAAATTAGAACAAGAGAAAGAAGCGCTAATCCATGATTATGCTTAGTCTTAGCCAATTTAGAGGCCCCTTGTTTGAAAAACAGGGGCTTTGGATATTTTGAGGGAGAGATAGGTTAAATGAATTTGGATGATATAAAAACATTGTCCTTGCCGAATTATATCGCGCTTTTAATTTCGGAGCGTTTAGGTCTAGAGGCTAATCAAGAACAAGTAGATATACTGGAGGCTTTGGTATTGATGGCCACTTATCCTAAAAAAGTAAAAGATAGAATAATTAAGAATGTGTTGGAGATGATGAATTGGCCTATTTTTTTCTGTATTTAAAAAATAAAGATTTACGTAATGAGCAATGAGGGAATGCGATATGAATAAAGAATTATTTTTTGACGGAATGCTTTTCATGGATCTATATAATGTCAGCTTTATGATTCACTCAATATCTGCTGTTGTGGTTAACGATCCATTTTTTAAGAGTGCTAATGTGTCAGCGCCATTATTTGGCCAGCAGAGTGATGCAAACAAAATCAGAAAACATTCTAACCACTTATTTTAAGCAATGGCTTTTTGGCCGCTGCAATGGCATTGTGTGCGCTGTCTTCTTTATAACCCCAACCATCCAGTACGATGAGTACCAAGGGTTTGGGTCGGGTAGGGGCTATGGCCATTTTTTGTATCCTGGAATGTCGTTAGGCTCCATTCTAATGCTTTTTTAGGGGTGATGTCACGATGTAGGGGTGATTTCGGAGATCAGTCCAGCATAGAAAAAGGAATTGCCCAAAGGTTGTCCCCAAATGCTAAACATTTATCGCCATTGTATAGCACTATACCACTTATCCAGTTTTTACCAGTTAACCCCGCTAGTTTTCTTAACCCATGAAAATCCTGATTAAAGATCGTATGGCTTGCCTTGACTTCGATACCAATAATTTTATGCGCGTGACTTTCAAGGATAAAGTCAATTTCCATTTTATCTTTGTCACGATAATAATATATATTCCATGGTTCTTCTGTGAAAGAGATAGTTTTTAATAATTCACCATATACCCATGTTTCCAATAATGCACCAAAATCAGATTTATTCCATTCAACACTTTCTATCGTCATTCGATTAAGGCTTGCCAAAAGACCACTATCCAAAAAGTGAATTTTTGGCGTTTTTATAATTCGGTTTAATGCATTGCTGTGCCACGGTTTTAATCGATGTACTAAAAACAAGGTTTCAAGTAAGCCAATATATTTTTGTGTTGTTTTAGAATCTAAATTTAACTGCCCACCAATTTGGGTAAAATTGGTTAATTTTCCAGACTGCTGTGCAAGCACCTCTAAAAGTCTTGGCATCTCGACTAATTTTTCGATTGAGGAAATATCTTTTATGTCTCTCTCTACAATTGCTTTGATATAAGATCCAGCCCATGCGCTACGTCTGGCTGGATCCGAGCGCAAGAGCATCTCTGGATATCCACCAGTGAGTACCCGTGAAATAATTTCTAATTGCTCTGAAGGTATTTGTTGAGGCCAAGATTGATTTTTGGCGTGACTTAGAAAAAGGTTTTCTCGATGACTCATTTCAGTCAGAGAAAGTGGTAATAAGGTTAATATTTCCATGCGCCCAGCCAAACTATCACCGACTTGAGGTAAAGCCAGAAGATTGGCTGATCCAGTTAATAAAAAGCGTCCGGGCTGCCTGTTTTGATCGACTGAGAATTTAATCGCACGCAATAATTCTGGTGCTCGTTGAATTTCATCTATGATTGCTTTATCTATGCTATTAATAAAACCGATGGGATCTTGTTTTGCTGCATTGAGTGTATTGTCGTCATCTAAAGTGTAATAAGATAAAGATGGTGAATATTGTTTCACTAAGGTTGTTTTTCCGGATTGTCGCGGGCCATTAATTAAGACCACGGGTGTATCTTGCATCGCAATTTCCAAGCGGGCCTTCAGTTTTCTTGAAAAATCATTTTTAGTCGTTTTCAATAGGTTCCTCTACATTCTTGGTAAAAATCCGGCTAAAATGGAATAAATCCACGGCTATTATGGAATATAAGCTCGGCTATTATGGAATATAGCGTCGGCTGATATGGAATATAGCATCGGCTGATATGGAATGCAAGAGAGGAGGTGAAAAACACCTACCAATTAGATAGGTATTTGGCTAATCCGTGTACTTTTAGATAGCCTCGGCTGATCGGGAATAAGGCATACGGTTAACAAACCCCTCTAAGCCGTGTATACTTGCTGCCAATATTGATTACAAAGAGGTCTCCATGGGCGCGTACATCACATTTGCCAAGAGTCATTGGCTATTGTCACTGGCATTTTTAGTTGTGTTGGTGGCTTTGGTGGTCAATGAAGTCATTATCAGAATGCGTGGATTGAGCAAAATAAACCCACAATCACTCGTCAATTTGATGAATCGGGAACAGGCATTGGTTTTGGATCTGCGTTCTCTAGAAGAATTCAAAGCAGGCCATATCGCCGGCGCCAAACACGTGGACGCGGTACAATTGACCAATAAGATAGACAATTTATTAAAGGACAAAAATCATCCGGTGATCCTCGTTTGTTCTCAAGGACAAAAAGCCTTAAGTCATGCTCAGCAGGTGGAAAAATTGGGTTATCAGCGTGTGTATTATTTGGCGCAAGGGATAGCGGCGTGGCGGCAAGATAATTTGCCTTTGGTCAAATAAGCGGGGTTAAAGACATGGTCAAAGTGGTGATGTATACGCGAACCGTATGTCCGTATTGCGATCAGGCTAAAGCCTTGTTAAAGCGCCATGGAATTGCCATTCAGGAAATCAATATAGATTTAGAGCCCCAAAGGGCGCAAGAAATGATAGAAAGATCGCAGCGTCGCACTGTGCCGCAAATTTTTATCAATGATGAGCACATAGGCGGTTGTGATGATTTGTATGCATTAGAACGTGCCGGGAAATTAAAACCAAAGTTAATAGGAGAACCGTTTCATGAGTGAAGATAAAATAACGACAGAACAAACCGCACAAATGCATATTCAACGCTTGTATGTTAAGGATATGTCGTTTGAAGCACCAAACTCACCTGAAGTATTTCAAGTGCAAAATTGGCAGCCACAAATTGAAGTGGAATTAAATACCAGCTCCAAACCCTTAAGCGATAACCTGTATGAAGCCGCGGTCACCATTACGGTGACGGCTAAATTGGAAGAAAAAGTCGCTTATTTGGTGGAAGTTGCTCAAGCAGGCATTTTTGCCGTCGTGAATTTTCCTGCTGATCAGGTGCAGTATTTAATGGGCGCTTATTGCCCCGCCATTTTATTTCCTTATGCGCGTCAGGTCATTGCGGATGCCATTATGAACGGCGGTTTCCCCGCATTGCATCTGGCACCGATGAATTTTGAAGCCTTGTATGCCCAGCAATTGCAGCAGAAAGAATCTCAAGGTTCTAGTATTATCAGAGAGTCGTAGTATTTTGAGCAAAACGTCTATCGCGGTATTAGGTGCTGGTTCATGGGGTACGGCGCTGGCTTTATTGTTGGCACGTAATCACCATCGTGTTCGTTGGTGGGGCCATGATAAAGTGCGCATGCAACAAGTGAAAAAGACGCATTGTAATGATAAATATTTTCCGGGCCTTATCCTTCCCGCCGCTTTGGAAATTGAACTGGATCTAACACAGTGCGTACAAGAAGTTCAGCATGTTTTGTTGGTTGTTCCGAGCCATGCTTTTAGTACTACCTTAAAATCCATTGCACCGCACTTATCTGCGAATACGGGCGTATTATGGGGCACCAAAGGTTTAGATGCCGAAGGACAATGGCTGCATGAAGTGGCTGCACAACAATTGGGAACTCAGCGTCAATTGGCGATTTTATCGGGACCCTCTTTTGCCAAAGAGGTGGTCGATGAGAAACCGACCGCCGTCACCATCGCTGCCGAAGATAAAACCTATGGTGAGATCTTATGTAAACTATTTTCCAATCACTATTTCAGAGCCTATCAAAACACCGATTTAATTGGCGTGCAGTTAGGCGGTGCCGTTAAAAACACCTTGGCGATTGCTGCCGGTATTGTCGATGGTTCTAATTTGGGTGCGAATGCACGCAGTGCCTTGATCACACGCGGCTTGGCGGAAATGATGCGCTTGGGCAATGCGGTAGGCGCGAAGGCCGCCACTTTAATGGGTTTAGCGGGTGTGGGGGACTTAATTCTCACTTGCACCGATAACCAATCGCGTAACCATCGTTTTGGGGTATTGTTGGGCCAAGGTTTGAGTGTAGAAGCCGCGTTACAACAAATAGGCCAGGTGGTAGAGGGTGTGAAAACCACTGAGCGCATTCAGCGTTTGCGCGCACATCACGAGGTCGATATGCCTATCACCCAATGTGTAGCTGAAGTATTACAGGATAAGATTAGCGTTAAACAAGCCGTACAACAATTAATGGCAAGGCCATTGCGGTTTGAATAGCGTCACCTTAAACTTAAGATGAGATTGATAACAGGCTCAAGTTATTTTTTCAGTAAAATCCGAAAGTTAGCTGTCTTAATATTTCCTTAATTATTGCTTCATCAGTAAGGGGTATAATAGCTCCTGATAAGTATAAGAATAATTAAAAGAGATTGTATTTAGTAGCATTATAAGTTAAAATTCTTATTCATTTAGGAAACGTATAATTAAAAGTTATATTGCAACTATTTGAATTGTATACAATTATTAAAAGAGAGGGTAAGCATGAGTAGTGAAGATCAAAAAGGCATTATTTCGCCTGCAGCAATTCGCGCCGAAATTGGCGCCGAAATTGGCGCAAAGTTTTTCAAGCCCTCTGATAAACCCGCCAAGCGCGAAGATACACGCCAACGGCTGAGTGCCGACAAGCAGCAAACAAAAGAACAGCTGGCAGCCTTGTTAGGTGCCAAGAAAAATTCTCCTAAACCGCAAGATTCTCCTGTGGTGGCTACACCTTCAGATCCTGTTATAAGTGATATAGAAACAGCTTCAATCCCAACACCACCACCATTACCAGAAACATTAACAGCAGAAGAGAAAAAAGCAAGACGCGCAGCGCAAGAAGAAAAGCGCAGAGCAGAACAAGCAGAACAAGAAAAACGCGAAGCCGAGAAAAAATCAGCAGAAACCCCAGCAACGCCCCAGCGAAAAAACTCTATGGGTCCCGTTATATCGAATGAGCTTAGAGCGGCAATGGCGGCGCTTAATGCCAAAGTGACCGGAAACCATGAGGATGAAGAGGAGTGGGATGAAGAAGAAGATGCCGCAGTATCAGTGTCACCCATAGTAGCAACGGCTGCAGTCAATGCGCCCATCCCGCCACAAGAACCAACCCGTGCTCCAGAAGTTTCTGTCACATCTGCACCGACAGTGACAAACCCTGCAGTTAAAACCGATGATAGAGCCGCGTTGTTACAAACTATACGAGAAGGTGTTCAGCTCAAGAAACGCGTTCTCCCTCAAGAGCAAGATAAAGTAGTTGCAGCGGCCACGGTCGTCCCCTCCGATGAGAAAGTGGAGCCTGCAGCCGTTTCAGAGGTTGTTAAAGCAGAGCCACAGTTATCTGAAAATTTGTCAGCCGACTTAGTACAAGACGATAAGGCAGAGTTGGAAGCTGTTGAGGTTACACCCACTAAAGAAGAAGCAGTAACATCTACTGAAGTAGATCCATTAACCCCTTCAACTTCAGAGGTTGTTAACGCCGAGCAGCCGTTATCGGAAAATATATTAGCCGATTCACTCCAAGACGATAAGGCAGAGTTGGAAGCTGTTGAGGTTACACCCACTAAAGAAGAAGCAGTAACATCTACTAAAGCAGATCCCTCAGCTCCCTCAACTGCAGAGCTTGCTACAGCAAAGCCGCAGTTACCTGGAGATTTATTAGCCGACTTGGCGAAAGACAATAAGGCGAGCTTAACACCTGTTGATGTCAAACCCACTAAAGCAGAAGTAGTCCCATCTTCTCTACCTGAAGCCGCTGCACCGGCCGTTCCCACGGTTAAAGCATCTGATGTTCTTGATGAGATGCAGCAAAATGCGCGCTTTAAAAAAGCAAAAGAGGATGCGAACAACCAGCCAGTTCAATCTACTGCGCCCGTCGTAGAAGCGAGCAGTGATCCCAGCAAGAATGAATGGAATAAGGGGTTTAATAGAATCCGTCAGCGCAATATCCCCTTTCAGTATGTTCCTGAGGCGGATCTTAAAAAAGGAATTGAAGCGTTTAATCAGAAAAAAGCAGCGAAAGAAGCAGCGAAAGAAGTAGGTCCAAGCGCTGTCAAAACAGTAGAATCAGCGCCAAAGCCAGAACCGACAATTGATCCGAAACCGGCTTCGACTGTCGATACTGATCGTGATTATGCTTTAGCATTACATCTGGATGAATTACAACGCTCACCGAATGCAAGCGATCGCCAGTTGGCTGAAAATCCCGAGTATATCCGTCAACTGCAACACGCCTACGACAACAACAATACGAGAGACACCAAGGCTTTCAATCAGATGGATCTTCATGCTCAAAAAGAAGAGCGACGTCAAAATCTGGAAAAAACCTATCAGCCAAGACCGCAATCCCAGAAAAAGAGCTCTAGGGATTTTTATAGTCCACAATCCTCTATGCTGCGGGCACCCCGTATGCAGCCGCAAAGTCATCAGGCAGCACAACCTGCGATGGCTCAAAGCGCGAGAGAATTGTATATGATGCAATCGATAACGTTTTTGATGGTCACTCATATGCAAATAAGCTCTTTTGAAACCTCTGCAAGTGTTGCGTCACATCCTTCTGCTTGTAGTGCCAGCTTTTTTATGTCTTATACCCACATTTGTCTGTCTCAGACTCAATCTTTGTCGGTGGGTAAGGACGGATCGGTGTCTTATAGTACGAGTCAATCCTTATCTTACACCCAGATGAATATCGCTGGTGTGGATGATGGTAAAGGTAATCTCTCTTATAGTGCTGCGGCCGTAGCTTATCAGCATCATAGCCGCGCCTGTTCGTTTTTTCCAGGTCAGGCTAAAGAGGCTGCTCCCTCTGTCGGTGCTCCACACCATTCCCTCCGTTCTCTTATGGATAAAGTTGAGCCGATAGGATCGCCCGCTACGACGATGAAAGTACGGTAAGAGATTCCAGTAACCAAAGCCTATGGTTTCAATAGGCTTTGTTCATTTCAATAGTCGTTATTTTTTAGGCAGGTATCTTTTCTAAAACGCTCGCTAAATCTTCATACAATGGTGCTTCCACGCTGATTTTAAGTCCGGTTTTAGGATGAATAAAAGATAATTTATAAGCATGTAAAAATAAACGGCTTTTCTCTGTTATTTGGCATTGTCTGTCCAAATCACGCAGGCCGTATTTAGGATCGCCCACAATGGGATGGCCCTTATGGCTTAAATGCACACGCAACTGATGGGTTCTACCTGTTTTAGGACTTAGCCGCAGTAAAGTGTGTAGCGCATAGGTTTTTTCAATGTTCACCTGGGTTAGCGCTTCCTTGCCTTCGGGATGAACCTGCACTTTATGTTCGCCAGAAGACAGAATGTGTTTTAGCAAGGGCGCGTCTATGCTGTGCCAGTGTTTAGGCCAACGGCCATGGACCAAAGCCAAATAGGTTTTTTGGCAAGCGCCTTCTTGCAATAACACATGTAAAGCCTTCAAAGTGCTTCTTTTTTTGGCAATCATCAAGCAACCGGAAGTATCCTTATCCAAACGATGCACTAATTCTAAAAAGGGAGCTTCTCCCCAGGCTTGTCTTAAGATATCAATGACCCCGAAGCTGCTTAAAGTACCACCGTGTACGGGTAAACCCGGCGGCTTATTCAAAATGAGTAAATCATCATCACTGTAGAGAACAGCGTCCATTAAGCGTTTTTGTAGATAGATAGGGATCACCGTTTGCTGTGGGCTTTCCTGATACAAAGGAGGAATTCTCACTTGATCGTCTATCATCAGCTTATCGCTGGCCTTGGCGCGTTTTTTATTGATGCGCACTTCACCCGTGCGCAGCATGCGATAGATACGGCTTTTCGGGATATTTTTCAAGGTCTTGAATAAAAAGTTGTCTATTCTTTGGCCATCGCTGCTGGCGGTAACCTGGATAATGGATGCTTTTTGATACAATTCTTCGCGCATAATAGCTAAGTTCTCAATTGATATAAAAGGTTTTTTTTGATATACTTTGTTCTGTCGCCTGTCCTGAGAGTGGTCAGGTGAAGCTCATCTAAAAATGGGACACAAAACTGCAAGATACCCTAAAGATGAGATGCTAACAGATTTGTAACTGTTGGTATACTTCTCAGGGCCATATAAATATGGCTACGCGAAGTATAACCGCTTTATCCTGTTTAATTTAGATAATATAGGATGAGCGTTGATATTTTGGGACCAGTTAGATACCTATACCCAATGAGGAGGTAGGACTGGTTAAGAATTAAATGACACGTTTTTGACCCGCCAGAGCGCGAAGTAGGAGGGCGTTGATAATTCGCTAGATTGAGGTGTCATGACTTGATTTTCCATCACCGTAGTTCAGAAAATCAGGCCAGTATCTCCAGCCTAGTAGAAATGTCAGCAACCCCTCATAAGAGGTAAACGTGTATTACTATAGAGAATACCGTGCTAGATCTTGGTTGTTTTTATCTCAAAGAGCCATTCACAGTGATATTTCCTCTGTATTATACACCGTTTTATTATTTTAATCGCATTTTCTGTCGGTCATAGACTCCACAGCCATTGCTGCTTAGCTTAAAGCACAATAGCGAAGAGTTAGCGTATTGGAGAAAAATATGACTGAAAAAACTCAATTGAATAGATTATTGATCAATGGTACTCATAGTGAAGAACTGCGTTTGGCCATCCTCGATGGTTATCGATTAGAAAATATCTATATTGAACAATTAGGACAACAAAAAAAAGGCAATATCTATAAAGGCGTTGTAACCCGTGTAGAGCCTAGCCTGCAAGCAGCTTTTGTCGACTTCGGTGCGGAGCGTCAGGGCTTTTTACCCCTCAAAGAAATCAGCGAACTGTATTTCACCCAAGCGGTAGATAATCCACGACAAGTCAGTATTGGCGATGTCATCAAGGAAGGCCAAGAATTAATTGTTCAGGTAGAAAAAGTAGAGCGCGGTAATAAGGGCGCTGCTTTAACGACTTTGGTGAAGATCGCCGGATCCTACCTCGTCTTGATGGTCAATAGTTCAAGAGCTGGCGGTATTTCTCGACAAATTGATGGGGAAGAGCGCGATAGCTTAAAAGAGATTTTAGACAGATTAGATTTGCCCGAAGGGATGGGGATTATTATTCGTACCGCAGGTGTGGGTAAAAGTTATGAGGAATTGGCCTGGGACTTGGATATTTTATTGCGGTTATGGCAATCTATTCAGCAAGTGAGCCAACAAGTACAAGCTCCTGCTTTAATCCATCAGGAAAGCGATTTTGTCGTACGCGCCTTGCGCGATTTTCTACAAGTAGATACCAGTGAAATCATTCTCGATGTCCCCGAATTATACCAACGGGCTAAAGAGCATTTGGAGAAAATAAGGCCTGAACTGGTAGAAAAGCTTAAATTGTACGAAGGTTCTATGCCTTTATTCGATCAATATAAAGTAGAAGAACAAGTTGAAACAGCTTTCCAGTCTTCCATTCGCTTGCCTTCAGGCGGTGCGATTGTCATACAACCCACCGAAGCGTTGGTGAGTATCGATGTAAACTCAGCCAAAGATACCAAGGGCGGCCACATAGAGCAAACTGCCTTGAATACGAACCGTTTAGCGGCGATTGAAATTGCACGCCAATTGCGTTTACGTGATTTGGGTGGATTGGTTGTTGTTGATTTCATCGATATGGTTTCTCAAGACAGCCAAAAAGAAGTGGTGCAAGTTTTCCAGCAAGCAATTAAAAGCGACCGTGCGCGGGTACAATTTGGCCGTATTTCCAAATTTGGTTTAATGGAAGTCTCTCGGCAAAGATTGCGTCCTTCTTTGGCAGAAGCCAACCAAAGCATGTGTCCACGTTGCAATGGACAGGGAACTATTCGACAAGTGGAATCTTTGGCTTTGTCTATTATCCGCCAAATGCGTCAAGAATCCTTAAACAATGGGGTGCGTGAAATTATTGCCTATGTGCCAGTGGATGTAGCGACCTTGTTGGTCAATGAAAAGCGCGCCATGATCACGGATTTGGAGCACAAACAACGCGTGCGTATTATCATTATTCCGCATCGTTATTTGGAAACGCCCCACTACAGAATTGAAAAAATATACAAATCTTCTGGACGTGGTGAAGAAAATAAAAGTAGCTACATGCACCAATACGAATTAGGCGGTGAAGTACAGGGCTTGAAAGATATTGGTACCCATCGTGCAACTGAAGTTGAAACACCACTGATAGTGCATACTTTACCAGAAGCCCCCAAACCAGAAGGTCGTAAAAAGCAGGGATGGCTAAAACGTCTCCTCAGCAAGTTAGGAAGCAATACTTCTTCGGCTACCCCAAAGCAAGCTGCCACGGAGACTAAACAACCTCGACAATCGGGAGATCGTCGATCACACCATGGAAATAGAAATAGGAACAGAAATAACAATAACGATAATAATGGCAACACGAATCAGCAATCTCGTCGCAGGTACCATAAACATGGGCGTAATAAGCCACGAACCTCCGGAGGTGGCAGCAATACGGGCGGTGGCACAGGCAGTGGGCAGCGTACTCCGGCAACAACGGCAGCGCGTGAGGATTAGTTTGTTTGTCATTTAGAAAAGCTATCACAAAGAGAGTATGACATGGAACTCATACTCATCGGTGTGGTGACATTTTTAGTTTCTGGTTTAACACTGTTCTCGGGTTTTGGTTTGGGAACAGTGTTAATGCCTGTGTTCGCGCTATTCTTTCCCCTTCCATTAGCCATCGCAGCGACAGCCATCGTGCATTTTGTCAATAATCTTTTTAAATTCGGTTTAATGGCCAAAAAGGCAGATTGGCGAGTTGTGTTACGATTTGGCCTTCCTGCTGCTATCGCCGCGCTTTTGGGTGCCATGGCACTCAATTTGTTTAATGACATACCCGCCATGAAGGATTACACTATCGGCACTGTCGGTTTTGAGATGACGGTGATCAAAGTTGTGATTGGTAGCTTGATTGTGATTTTTTCTTTATTAGAATTATCACCGCGCTTTCAGGCACTGGCTTTTCCCGCATCTTGGCTGCCTGTGGGCGGATTGTTATCGGGATTCTTTGGTGGGCTATCAGGCAATCAGGGCGCTTTTCGCTCGGCTTTTTTGATAAAAGTGGGGTTATCGAAGGAGGCTTTTGTTGCGACTGGCATCGTTTCTGCCATTATGGTTGATGCTGTGCGACTGACGGTATATGGCACAACGGCTATGGAAAATCACCTTAGCCAATCACGCACCGTACTGATACCCGTTTTAACCGCGTCCATTTGCGCTTTACTGGGTACCTGGATTGCAACGCATGTATTGCATAAGATCACTTTGCAGGTGATACAGCGCATTGTGGCGCTAGGAATGTTGGTGATAGGCGTAGCGCTTATAGCAGGAGTGATTTAATCTTAAAATGCTGAATGGTTTGTCATAGAAACTAAAAAGAAAAGTGTTTTTATATGAGTGAATATAAGGTTGTTTTATCCCGTATAGAGAACCACCTTTTTCTGGTTCTTATCTAAATAAATAATCTTCTCACTGTCCAGGATCTTCTGGATTGCCACGTCAACCGTTGCCTATTTTATGCATTCGCACAAGATCTGTGAAACGGTCTCCTCGCAATGACGGCTCACTCACAGAGAGTAGCCACAAGAAGCAGCTACTTCTGAGAATTCTAGCAATAAGTTATTCTTCTGCTGGTTTCTTTTTAGCCGCTAACTTTTCTTTAATACGCGCTGCTTTACCCGTTAAGGCACGGAGGTAATACAGTTTAGAACGGCGCACATCACCACGACGCACCACTTCTATGCCCGCTAACAAAGGACTGTAGGTTAAGAATACGCGCTCTACGCCTTCACCGTGAGAAATTTTTCTGACCGTGAAGGAAGAATTTAAGCCACGATTACGTTTAGCCAAAACAACCCCTTCAAAGGCTTGAATACGTTCGTTGGTGCCTTCTTTCACCTTGACGTTCACAATAACGGTGTCACCGGGGTTAAATTCGGCGATCTTCTTACCTTCCATTTGTTGTGCTTCTATTTGTTGAATTAATTTACTCATTTTCGTCTCCTGTTAGTTCTGCCAATATCTCTTTTTCTTCAGCGCTTAATTGCGCGCTGTTTAATAAATCGGGTCGTTTCTTCAACGTTCGCTCTAAAGCCATACGGTTGCGCCAACGCAGAATAGCTTCATGGTTTCCCGATAACAATACCTCGGGCACTCGCATGCCTTCATCTTCTTCTGGCCGCGTGTATTGAGGGTATTCCAATAAACCCTTATTGGCAGAAGAAAAAGAATCTGCTTCAGCCGAAGTGCTATCGCCCAATACACCTGGTAGCAATCTTGCTACGGCGTCGATCACCACCATGGCGGCAAATTCGCCGCCGCTTAATACATAATCGCCTATAGAGCATTCTTCATCGACCATGCTCATAATAAGGCGCTCGTCTATGCCTTCATAACGTCCACACAATAACACCAAATTGTGTGTGCTTAATTTCTCTTTTAAGCGTACCACACCGGGTTGTTTTAACAGTGTTCCTTGTGGACTTAAATACACAACCCAATTGGGTTTATCGCGCTGTGCCTGAATGTGGCGTATGGCTTCACGCAAAGGTTTAGCCATCATCACCATGCCAGGGCCGCCGCCATAAGGCTTATCGTCTATGGTGCGGTGTTTATTGTCCGCATAATCGCGAACATCCCACCATCGTACCTGCAATAAGCCATTTTTCAAGGCTCTGCCCAACACGCCGTGATGCAATGCCTCAAACATATTTGGCAGAACGCTAATAATATCAATATTCACTTAACTTTTCACTTTGTCCTAAGGAAAACGCATATTTGGCGCATCTTGCACGCAAAACGCTGACGAAAAATGCTCATTGACGTTTTATGTCAACTCCGCTTTTTCCCCAGCGTTTTGCGTGCAACCTGCATCCAAATTTGCATTTT
Source organism: uncultured Legionellales bacterium (assembly GCA_945956945.1). Classification (GTDB taxonomy): domain Bacteria; phylum Pseudomonadota; class Gammaproteobacteria; order UBA1113; family UBA1113; genus VFKP01. The sequence continues at coordinate 13,552 of CAMFJO010000002.1, forward strand.
CTCCCTATAGGCAGATTTAAGTGCTCAATAGAGTAGTTTATTTAAAACTCAGGATCCCAATCGATAATAACCTGTTGTTTGGGTTTGTCTATCGATTTAAAGAAGACCCCTTTAATCAGCGGGACTAAATGTTCTTTAGTTCCTGTAATCACCAATAATTCATGGGCTCCACTGTCAATAAAACCAGTGATCGTGCCGAGCTCAATGCCTTGCAGGTTAACAGCACTAAAACCTAACAAATCATTCAAATAAAACTCGCCTTCTGCCAGAGGTGGAAATTCACTACGGGCAATAGCCACATCATTGCCGGCCAAAAACCGCACTGCTTCGGGGCTATCATAACCCACTAAATGCACAATCCAACCCTTGCCGTGTCTGACATGGTCATCGTGTTCAATGGAGATCCAGTTATCCTGGTTTGACCAATACCAACACTTATAATCCAATAAATTGTCTTCCGGATCCGTAAAGGATTGTAACTTAATCCAACCCTTAACCCCAAAAGGAGAGCCGAAGCGGCCGACGATAATTTTTTGCTCTGTATCCGCTTGGTTCATCATCATACTAAGTTTAGGCGGCTTCGGCCATAGCCTTTATTTCTTGGTTGCCATTTTTAGCGTATTCTTTGACCAATGATTTGACCTGTCTCTTATACACATCTCCGAGCCCACGAGACGTAGAGGACTCTCGGGT
>CAMFJO010000003.1 GCA_945956945.1 uncultured Legionellales bacterium
GATCAAGGCCGATGGTTCTTTGGTGTGTTTGGATGGTAAAATTAATTTGGATACCAATGCCTTATACCGTCACCCCAAGTTACGCGAGCAACGTGATAGCACCCAAGAAGACGAACGTGAAAATAGAGCCAATGCTTGGGAATTAAATTATATCGCTTTAGATGGCGATATCGGTTGCATGGTCAATGGTGCTGGTTTGGCGATGGCCACGATGGATTTAATCAAATTGCATGGCGGTCAACCGGCGAATTTCCTGGATGTCGGCGGTGGCGCAACCAAGGAACGTGTGACCGAAGCCTTTAAAATCATTTTATCCGATCCTAAAGTCAAGGGTATTTTTATCAATATCTTTGGTGGTATTGTGCGTTGCGACATGATTGCACAAGGGATTATTAGCGCGGTGAATGAAGTGAAAACCCAATTGCCGGTGGTGGTGCGTTTAGAAGGCAATAATGCCGAATTGGCCACAGAGATTTTGGAAAAAAGTGGTTTAAATGTGATTGCAGCCAGTGGTTTTGAAGATGGTGCGAAACGTATTGTAGAAGCAGTGAAGGGGTAAGACGATGAGTATATTAATTAACAAAGATACAAAAGTGATTTGCCAGGGTTTTACAGGCAACCAAGGAACCTTGCATTCACAGCAAGCTTTGGATTATGGCACCAAGTTAGTAGGCGGTGTTACGCCTGGTAAAGGTGGGCAACTGCATTTGGACAAACCGGTATTTGATACCGTTAAAGAAGCCGTCAAAGCAACGGGTGCAACGGCCAGTGTGATTTATGTGCCAGCACCTTATTGCAAGGATTCTATTGTAGAAGCCATCGATGCCGGCATTGAATTGATTGTTTGTATCACCGAAGGTATTCCTACTTTGGACATGTTGGCGGTGCGGGCTTATTTAGACACCAAATCCAATGTACGTTTAATTGGTCCTAACTGTCCCGGAGTGATTACACCGGGCGAATGCAAGATTGGTATTATGCCAGGGCATATTCACCAAAAAGGACGTGTCGGGATTGTTTCTCGTTCGGGTACTTTGACCTACGAAGCCGTGCATCAAACGACTGCTTTGGGATTTGGTCAAAGCACCTGTGTCGGTATTGGCGGCGATCCTATTCCAGGCACCACCTTTGTGGACGTATTGGCTTTATTTCAAAACGATCCGCAAACGGAAGCCATTATTATGGTCGGTGAAATTGGCGGTAGCGCGGAAGAAGAAGCGGCTGCTTACATCAAATCGCATGTCACTAAGCCTGTGGTATCTTATATTGCGGGTGTTACCGCCCCTCCTGGCAAACGCATGGGCCATGCAGGCGCTATCATTGCCGGGGGTAAGGGTACGGCTAAGGAAAAATTTGCCGCCCTAGAAGCCGCCGGTGTGCATACGACGCGATCACCAGCACACATTGGCCGAGCTGTGGCGGAAGTCACAGGATGGGCGGTGGTTTAATTGAATCTCGTTTTAACCGAGTCTGACCATGAGAGGGCGGCTCGGTTAAATAGCCGCCGTTCAGTTAAATTATCTTAAAAATAGCTCGATTTTTGGCTTAAATAATTTAAAATTAATTTTTATAATTAAATTTATACTATAAACATAATACATGAGGTAAAAAATGGCTAGTTCTAACCAAGCAATAATATCTGTTCAGAGAATGCATCAAAACATCCGTGAAGCAATGGCTCAAAATAATCCATCGCTATTGTATGATCAGTTATTATCCCGTTTTGTCACCAACAACTATGGCAACACAAAATTAACGGAAGAAGAACTAGGCAGTGCCTTATACCAAGAAATTCTAGAATATGTTTGTGAACAATATCCCTATGGCAATATCGAATTTGGGGATAAAACAAAGTCATATGCGGCTCTTTTGGCAGCCCAATCTCCGGATAGGTTTCGTTTGTTAATCGAACCTATGAATAAAGCAATGATGGATACTCTCCGATTATTGATGAAGCATATTGACTATAAATCTGATGTGATATTAAAAGTGCTTGAAAGGGCTGTAGCGAAACTTGAAGTTAAACAAAATTCTCAACATAAGCAGCAAACATCACTTAACCTAATGCTCACGATAGTCGATATGATTTCCCCAGGAATTTTATTTGAGGTGTTTTTAGGGGCTAGTGACACCTTATTGAATAATTTTCTAAAAAATCAATTAAATAAACTTCCATTGCCAGCGCAACAGGCATTATTGCAAGCAGCTATCCAGGAAAAAAAATTAACACTGATATCTTTATTACTCAATCAATCCCAGATAGTGGTTGAAGAATTTTCCAAAGACTCTATACTGGATCTTTTCAAACAAGCTTCATCAGAGCAAAATTTATTCTTGGTGAAATATTTACTGAATAAATCATATTCAGTCCTACATTCTTTAGAAAAAGGCGATCAAAAAAGATTAATAATGACTGCTATTGACTCTGAAGATGTTGACCTAATCCAGCTATTATTGCGAGAACCCGCTTTATTTTCAGAGCCTCTTAATAATGGTAAACTTCCTTTTTTATATGCAGCGGAAAAGAATGCTTGGGAAATTGCGAACATCCTATCTGCCCAATGTAAGGATCCAAGTGCGGAATCTCTGGATTCTTATAGAGCATTTTTGACCGCATTAAAGGCTAATACACCGCAATCAATGGAATTCGCGATTAAATTTGCTAGAGAAAATCCGCAACTTATTTGTAAATACTATTTACAAGATGAAAGAGGTAATACTGCGTTGCATCATGCCATGAAGAATGGCATTGAAGAAATTGTTACAATAATATTAACCATCAAAAATTATACGTCTGAAGGTGCTAATATTGAAGAATTTTTAAAACAAAAAAATTCTGCAGGACAAACGGCCATAGCCCTGGCGGCTGCCGAAGGGAAATGGGATAGAGTGATATGGCATGCTACAGTGTATCAGCCAAAAAATGCTAATGAATGGGTTAAACTTTATGCTCCTATCTTTGATAAAGCAATTGAAATAAAAAGCGGTAGTTCGCTTCAAGCAGCGATTGCACTTTTACAAACATTTCCTAGAAAAATACTGTTTGATAATACGTTGTGGATAGTAGGCCGAATAATGCAACTCATTTCTAATGAGAACACAGGCAATAAAGATATTCTACATTTATTGTCTCTATTTCTAGAAATTTGTGGGCCTGAACAGCGCTTTGAAATTGTTTCTAGCTTAGCTGAAAAACTTGGCGTTTCTGGTAACAGATTTATAAAGAATCACAGTAAAGATCCTGAAGAGATAAAGAAAAGTGGCTTTAATTTGATCGCTGCAATCCTTATTCCTTTGGTCAGAGCAGATATCATTTTAAGTGTTTTGGATAAAAGTAAAAAATCTTTTGTTTGGACAAAGGATTCAGACACTTTATATAATGGAACAAGAATAAATCTTATAGAGATGCTTAACCAAGATTTAATCCCTATTTTGCAAAATAGCAAGGGTCTTCATGAAATTGAAAAAATTGCTGAAAAAATGAATTTGGGTGATTTGGATTTTGCGCCTTCTAAATCAAGCTTAGTAGGGCTTATTCGCCCTGATCTTTCTCCCGTTATGAAGATGTATATTTTGCGTGATTTTTTACATATTCTTTGTGGCAAACCCCCGCTATTTTCTAATTTGGAATGGGAAAAACGATCTCAAGAAGAGAAAATGGTTATTGAGAGGAATATTTTAGCTATTTATCAGCAATCCATAGAAGCGAATGAATTTATAAAGAATGCTTTTATAAAGAATCTAGGTAAATTTTCGGACAGTGCTATAGCCGTTATATTAGATCGTCAATATCCTAATTTACGCGATACAAAGACCGAAGATATAGCCTCTGCATACGCTTCATTTGATTCAGATGTACCACCGCTTCCCAGTGCGCCATCGCTTCCATGCGACTCGAATGGTGTTAAGGATCCGCATTCCAACTCAGTCAGTTCGTCAAATGTTCAACTCCAGGGTTCAAGTAGTGGGCGTACCGTTGTAGTACCATTATCTTCTGGTTATCCGTGCTATCCACCCCCAGTATTTAACGATTCAGCCCCCTCTTTATCAACGCCTCCTGCGCCAGCTTTATTATCATCAGGAAGCCGGTACACGCATTTTCCTCCGGTGCCCACAACACCGATGCCTCAAAACTGGCCAAGCGTGCCCAATGAGGGGACTGGATCAACTAACCCACCAGCAAGTAGTAGCAGCGCTGCAGTTTTACCAGCAAGCTCATAAATTGGAGAGGCAGTAAAACGAGGATAAGCAATATCTATTCTCTCTGAAGGTGCAAATCAGTGCATCTTCTCTTATAGGCAGAGCGGCTCACGGGCCGCCCCTACAAGGAGCTACCGTTATAAACATCGTAGAGGTACCAATCTTGCCTTTTCATGGGCAAGAAATCTCTCTAAGCTTCGAGCTTTATAGACATAAATCTTCCACCTCTTTTGGTCTATTTTACAACCATTTTCCTCAAAATAGGCTGAATAATGATGGATAAGAATGCTATACTGGAGATAGTATTGGTAGAGATGGTGAAATTTATGGCTGAAGAAACAGAAAGTACGGGTTTTAGAGCCCCGCCGGGCGTCAAAGTAGTGACCAGTAAGGCCCAATTGGCAGCTGATGATAGACCTGCCCCTGAAATGGCTGCATGGTGCCTGCAACGTAAAAACATCATTGTATTGAAAAGCGGTACTATTTTAACGGCCGATCCTGGTTCACGGGATGTGCAAAACTGTCGTATTGCCATGGTCAATAAAAACATACGCCCTGGCGAAGTCTTGGTCGCAGCACCTTCTTTGATTAATTCCCTGCTGGAAAACTTGGGTTCCATTAAAGACTACCAACAAATCCAGCAAGACATGGTGGAAGAGATCAGCGGTCAACAAAAACGTTTGCGTACGCTGGTACAAGAAGCCGTCGATGCCGATGTCAGCGATATTCACATTGAGGTACGTACCGATGTGTGTAAAATTCGCTTTAGAAAATACGGTGAATTGTATCTTCATGCGGAATGGTTTCCTCGTTTAGGGCGCGAAGTCGCCGCGGTTGCTTTCAATAAGGAAACCGATCACGCGACTGCGCATTTTAATCCATTGATCCCGCAAGATGCGGCCATGCCCTTAAAAATTAAAGCAGGCGATATCCGCTTGCGTTTGGCCAGCATGCCCGCTCATGGCGGTTTTGATATGGTCATGCGGATCCTGGGAACGGAAAAAGACAGTAGCATCATTTCTTTGGATGAATTAGGGTATACCTTAGAGCAAATCTACATTATCAAACGCGCCATCCAAATGCCGCACGGTGCGGTGTTGTTATCGGGGCCCACAGGTTCGGGTAAAACCACGACTTTGGCCGCCTGTTTGCATTTAATTAAAAATACACGCAAAGTGTATACGATTGAAGATCCAGTGGAAAAAGTCGTTCCCAGCGCCACGCAAGTTCCAGTGAATGTCAAAACCGACGACAGAAGTTTTGCGAGCTTCGGTCGGGCTGCTTTGCGTATGGATCCGGATTACATCGTATTGGGGGAAATGCGCGATGAAGATACGGCCAATGTGATGTTACGCGCCACCATTACGGGTCACCTGGTATTTTCAACCATTCACACCAACTCGGCACCCGGTATCATTTTGCGTTTAGCGGATATGGGTATTTCACCTGTCATGTTAAGCGATAGCAACGTCCTAGTATGCCTTATCTTTCAACGCTTGATTGCCGTGTTGTGCCCGCATTGTAAAATTCCTATAAGACAAGCCAAAGCCCATGCTAATGAGATGTATCGTTGGGACATTATTTTTGGTGAGGATGTGGATAAGCTGTATGCACGCCGGCCTGGCGGTTGCAAAGAATGCAATAGCTCAGCTTTGGCGGGTCGTAAAGTCGTCGCTGAAGTAGTGTGGGTCGATGAAAAAGGTCGTGAGTTTATTCAAAAACTGGATATCTTATCCTGGGAACGTTATTTACGTTCCATGGGTTGGCATACCTATAAAGACAGAGCGATTGTTATGGTGCGCGAAGGTTTGGTGGATCCTTTTGATGCTGAAGCCTTGATCGGTGAAATGAGTTTAACCGATGAAACCAAGGGCTTTGATTACAATGCCGCGCGCTTGCAAATGGAAAAAGATGAAGCGCGTCGGAAGAAATCCTGAAAAAAATCTTCATTTCTTATTGTCCCTTATCAAAATACAAATATAAATTAGCAAGAAAAGAGATAAATTAAAATGCCAAGTAAAGCAGAGAGATTGTGCAGTGCAGCTCGCAATAATAATATAAAATTGATAGAAGAACTTTTGAATGAAGGTGTTTCGATTGAAGCGAGAGATAAAGAGGGCCGTACACCACTACTTTGGGCGCTCAACTCCGGTAGTCAAAATGCTATAAAATTATTGCTAGAAAAAAGCGCCAATGTTAAAGCGTGCGCTAATGATGGTAGGGGAGCATTACATGAATTGCTTCGTGGCCACCATAGAGATTCTACGACGGTATTGACTAACATCACTTTACTGATAGACAGGGGAGTGGATGTGAATGGGAAGACCGAAAAAAATGAAACGCCACTACATTGTACCTCTTCTCTTTCCCACGGCGCCGCTTATGCATCTTTATTGATAGAAAAGGGAGCGGATATGAATGCGAAGACCAAGGAAGGCCAAACACCACTACATGTGGCTATTCAATGGGGCGGCCATTCATCTTCCCTCCCTGCCCTATTGATAGAAAAGGGAGTGGATGTTACTGCACGCGATAATAAGGGGCGTACTCCGCTACATTATGTCGTCAGTAGGTGGGCTAGAGGACAAGAAAGCATTGTTGCCTTATTATTAAGGCAGGGTGCCGATATTAATGCGAGGGACAAAAACGGCTCAACCGCCTTACATGATGCTGTTAGGCATGGATCTTCAGAACAGGTACTTTTATTGATGCAATGCGGAGCGAATATTACTATACTTGATAGCGCAGGCCGTACCCCATTAGACTTGGCTAAGGAGAAAGGAGAGACAGTCTGTCAAGCTTTATTGCAGTCTACAGTTGTGGTGAGTCATCCGGAAGTATCTCCTACGACGACAAGCGGAAGTAGTGAAAGTCAAGGCCAGAGTACTCGTTCCAGATTGATCCCAACGATTGCGCCAAGCCAAGAGAGTGGAAGCAAGGGTCCCAGCGCGAGTGCCAGATCTGCCGTAGCGACGGCGACAATCCAAGAAAGTGGAGAGCAAGTTCCTGTGATAAGTTTGGGTGCGCTTGCAGAACAGACAATTATAGGACAGTTGCAACAAATAACTTCATTAAAACAATCTTTGGTAGGACAATCGCAGCAAATAGATTTCTTAACCCAAACTGTGTCGGAGCAATCGCAGCAAATAGATTCATTAATCCAAACTGTGTCGCAGCAATCGCAGCAAATAGCTTTATTAAAACAATCTTTGCCAAAGCAACCCCCGACAACAGCGCCATTACCACGAGTTGGGGCAGAATCGATGACGGAGAAACTTAAGTCTGGCAAGCGTAGAGGCAGAGAGCCCTTGCCGCTGGTCTCTACCACTCATGGAAATGAAAGAAGACCAAACCAAACTTTGTCGGAGCAATCGTGGCAAATGGCTTTATTGCCAAAGCAGCTGCAGCAGCCGCCGACCATAGCGCCATTACCACGAGTTCGGTCAGAATCGATGATGACCGACGAATTGACTGCAAACTCCAAGCCTGCCAAGCGCAGAAGAAGAGAGCCCTTGCCGCTGGTATCTACCACCTATGGAAATGAAAGAAGACCCAATCCAATGGCGCTATTCAATACGAGGAATACATTACCCCCAGAGAGAGAAGTAGTTTCTTCAACGGGTGAAAGAGTAGAGGTGCCACCTAATATATCTATAACAAGTGAAAGGACTAACCCACGGGCGAATTTACAGTCACAAAAGAAAGTGATACTGTTATCAGACAGAGAATCAGACACAGAGACAGAATCAGATACAGAAAATCTACCGCCGCACGTTTTAAAAAGCCCGGAAATTTGAATTAAACTCCCAGGCCCTAACATGATTCTTAGATCCTGAATAAAGTAAAACCAACTCAGGGTTTATAGTCGTTATCAAAATATAAATAGAATGAGTAAGAAAAGAGGTAATTTAAAATGCCAATCAAAAAAAATAAGAATAAATTGCTCAGCGCAGCCCGCACTAATAATCTAAAAAACATACAAGAAGCATTGAATAATGGTGTTTCAATTGAAATGAGAGACGAGGAAAAAGAGTCTTTTAAGGGTTATACAGCACTGCATTATGCTATCCGGTACAACCACCAAGAGGCTATGGAGTTTTTGCTAGAAAAAGGAGCCAATGCTAATGCGCCGTGTGGTAATGGCCAACAACCATTACATCTTCTGCTTCAGAATTACAACAGCATGTCTTTAAATGTGTATAACTTCGCTTTATTGATAGAGAGTGGAGCGGATGTGAATGGGCGGGACAAGGAAGGGTTAACACCATTACACCTTCTTATGCGTTACGGTCCAGGCTCTCCGCATTTATTAGCTAGCATGGCTTTATTGATAGAGAGTGGAGCGGATGTGAATGGGCGGGACAAGGAAGGGTTAACACCATTACATTATATTTGGAATCCTGAACATGCAGCCCGTTATATCGCTTTGTTGAAAGCGAAAGGGGCAGATGTAAATGCAAGGAGCAAGGAAGGTTTAACACCATTCCATAAAGTTGCCAGCTATTTAAGTACGATAGGCAACAACCAGCGATGCCATGCCGTATTAACCTTATTGATAGAAAGCGGAGCGGATATTAAGGCATGTGATAATGCAGGCCATACCGCGCTACATTATGCCCTCGATGTGCGGGATGAGCACATAATATATGACTTGTGTAAAAGGAAGGAATTTGTAAAAGGGAAAGAAGCAACCCTAGCCTCATTGGTAGAAAAAGGTGCCGATGTTAATGCGAGGACTAAAGACGGTTCAACCCCACTACATTACGCGGTTAAGCATAGTCTTCCAGCACACATCATTTTCTTGATGAGAGTGGGAGCGGATGTTAATGTGCGTGATAAGTGGGGGCGTACCCCATTAGACCTGGCTAATGAGACAGGGGACGAAGTCTGTAAGGCCTTGTTGCAGTGTACAATTGTGTCGAGTCATTCGGAAGTCTCTACTATCGCGACAAGTCAAGGTAGTGAGGATCACAGCCCCAGCGCGAATTCCAGATCTGACTTAACTACTGCGCTAAGTCAAGGTAGTGGAAGTGAAGATCCCAGCGCAAGTGCCAGATCTGCCTTAGCGACGGCGATAAACCAAGATAGTGGAAAGCAAACTCGTGGGGTGAGTTTGGCTTCGCTGGTAGATGAATTAAATGCAAAACAGGCTCAATTAGCCTTATTGATAGAAAGTGGAGCAGATGTTAAGGCATGTGATAGTGCAGGTCGTACCGCGCTACATTGCGTTCTTGATAAAGATGCCAAGCTGATGGAGCAATGGCGGAAAGGGAAGTTATTTATGAAAGGGAAAGAGGTAACTCTGGCCTGGTTGGTAGAGAAAGGTGTCGATATTAATGCGAAGACTAAAGGTGGTTCAACCGCACTACATTATGCGGTTAAGTATGGTCTTTCAGAACTGGTCATTTTATTAATGAAACTAGGGGCAAATACTACGGTGTGTGATAATCAGGGTCGTACCCCATTAGACCTGGCTAATGAGGCAGGGGATGAAGTTTGTAAGGCCTTATTGCAGATCCCCTGCGTGATTTCCAGACCTACCTTAGTTGCTGTACCAAGTCAAGGTAGTGGAAGTGAAGGTTCCGGCGCGGGTGCCAGATCTGCCTTAGCGACGGGGGTAATCCAGGGAAGTGGAAAGCAAGTTCATGTGCTAAGTTTGAGTGCATTAGTAGATCATACAATCACTAAAGTGTCGCAAGAAATAACTTCATTCAAAGAATCTTTGGCAGGACAATCGCAGCAAATAGCTTTATTACATCAAAGTTCGGCGGAACAATCGAAGAAAATAGCTTTATTAAAACAAACTTTGTCGGAGCAATCGCGGCAAATAGCTTTATTAAAACAATCTTTGCCGAAGCCGCCGCCGACCATAGCGCCATTACCACGAGTTCGCTCAGAATCGATGAGGGCTGAATCGATTGAGAACCCCAATCCTGTCAAGCGTAGGAGAATGGATCCCTTACCGCTGTTCTCTACCACTAATGAAGATGAAAGAAGACCAAACCAAATGACCCCTTCAGTGAGTCAATCCAGGTTGTTAATAAATAGCAATATGCTATTCAGTAAGAAGGGTACATTGCCCCTAGAGAGAGAAGTAACTCTTTCAACGGGGAAAAGAACAGAAATGCCGCCTAATATATCTATAATAGGGGCAAGACTGAACTTAAGGGCGAATTTAGAGTCAGAAAAGGAGGTAATCCTGCTATCAGATACAGATACAGAATCAGCTACAGAAAACCTACCACACTTAAGAGCGAATTTAGAGCCAGAAAAGGGAGTGATCCTGCTATCAGACACAGATACAGAATCAGACACAGATACAGAAACAGAATCAGATACAGAAACAGAATCAGATACAGACACTCTACCACCGCAAGCTCCAAAAAGCCCGAGCCCTAGTTGAGATTGCCAAGCTTTAAACTTCGGTGACAGAAGACAATAGCAGCTTTTGCTTGCATATGCGAGTAGAATCGGTACCAATACACGTAAATTCTCGTTAAATAGTATCAACTATTCGCCTCGAATTTGCGCGTATTTCCCCCTCAATTCCCTCATTTTTCGCATCGACAAACCAAATGTCGACAGGCCCTAAAGAATTGACACCTTATTTTGGCTATGAAATAATTACCTCTTTTATATAAACAATAACTTGGAGGTGTTTTCTATGGCGGCTAATGGTTATGGTCTTGGTGGTATTTCATCAGCGTCTCAAAGCGATAATTCTGCTGAGATAGCTCAGTATGAAAATTTAATGCGATTACAAATACAGCGTGATTTTCTGAAACACCATGCGCACATTATCGCCAAGAAAACAAACACGATACCGCCAGAACTAAAAGACGATAATTCTTTAGCAGAAGGACGGCCGCCAATGGAAAGTCGCGCTTTGCGTGAGACTTTTTTAGAGAAAGAAATTGAGGATTACCGGCGCTATATAAAATCCCAGAGTAATCATAACCCTCTGTATACGCAAGCAGTGTTATTAGCCAAAATAGGCTCTGATGAAGCGGGTATTTCAAGAAATTTAGGTCAACATTTTGCACAACTGTTTGTAAAGTCAGGTGAAGCAATAGCGTCACACCATCTTCCTTTCGTGCAATTAATGCTAGAAGAAGGTTTGTGTTTTTATTGGCAATCGAAAGAACAGGCTGATCATTTTCAGAAAATACTTGGAGAACATGGCATACCCGGTTTTCTGGCAGCAGAGCGCTTGCCACCACCCCATCAGCATGCAAGCTACCAAACTCCAAATACCACCGTAGTTAAGATCCCCCATCGCTATATTGAAGCCCTGTTAGCTTTAGCACAGTATCACCCTTATTACTACGAAAAGGTCATCCGCGATCTTTATAAAGATAAAACCGATAGAGCAACTGCCATTTTGACAGAAGCACAACGAGAAAGTGCCACTGTAACGCCTGTTCAGGATCCCGCTGTTAAAGTCGAACAAATTACACGGCTCTCATTGGACGATAAAAACGATCTCATTGCTATCGAAGTGGGTACACGGGCACCGGCTACTACGGCTGTGCAAATTCCCCACTTGGTATTGGTGTTAGATGATAGCGGCTCTATGAAGGGAGATAAGATAGCCGCTTTGAGTAAGGCCTTGAAAACTTTAATCGATTCATTGGACGATGATACCCTGGTATCTATTCAGCCGCTGAATATGTCTACCATTGCCCATCGAAGACCCGCCAAAGAATTAAAGGGGAAATCATGGCATATTCCAACACCGGGTTTAACGCCTTTATTAGAAACGATGGCGGCATCGGCCCTTCATTTTAGGGAACACCCACTGGATTTGGTTATACCGCAAGCGGAATTTAATCGTACTACCATGGTTGTTTTAACGGATGGGCAGCCTAATGGCCGCTCTGCTGATACAGTTGAAAAACTGGTAAGAGGCATGCAGGAAAGCACGGGGGTAGGTAGATCCGATGCTGTGGCAGCGAGGGACGGTGTATGGATCCCCATGTCATTTGGTTCACCATCGGTAGTCTGTTCACAATTACCAGTGGTACTGGGTTTTTCGATTGGCGCAGATGGCGATACACAATTTATGCAAGATATGGCTAAACGTTTTGCTACCCCACAAGGGTTTATTCGTACCGAACCCCAATACATCGATGAAGACATGGAGCAGGCAGTACGGCTGGTTGGGCAAATGCAAGGCCGCTATGAAAAAGCTTTTGTGGGGGTGACCTATACGGCGAATGGACAGATCAAGGGTGACGGCCGCCAAATGCCTAATTTATTTTATGGGTTTGCGCGATGCGAATTTTTTACAGTTCCTAAAGATTCTCCCGTGCAAGCAGCGCTGATCCATGAAACCAGCGTGAGCGCAGGTTTGCCGTGTGCTTCTTTTGCGATCCAAAATTCTGCCTTGATGATGGAATATGTGCGCAGTGAATTTGAAAACCTCAAACAGCATTACGATAGACAATCACCGATCTTACAGGGAGAAATTGCCCCATTTTATTTTGATGAAGAAAAAGTCATAATAGAGTTGGGCATTGAGAGAATCTCTAAAAAAATAAAACAAAATGTGATAACACGAGTTGGCGGTTTTCGTGAAGTGGAGATAGAAACACACGTCATTAAAGAACAAATAGACTATGGGATG
>CAMFJO010000004.1 GCA_945956945.1 uncultured Legionellales bacterium
CCTGTGGGCCGTCATGGCGCGGCGCTACGCGTCTCGCAATGACGGCCCACAGGGAACAAATATTCTAACAAACTTAACTCAGATCGCTATTGGTTGTTTACTCAGTTTGAATTTTAACGGTTAACACATCGCAATGGGCTTTGTGTAAAATACCACCGGCATTAGAACCCAACAAACGGCCTAAACCATGTTTCTCATGACTGCCGACGACGATGAGATCGACGCCTAATTCTTCAGCTTTGCTAAAAACTTCCATGGCAGGATTGCCAATCACTAAAACTTGGCGATCTGCTGGAATATTGAGTTTCGCAGCAATTTTCTTCATTTCTTCTTTAGCGGTATCAACCAATTCGCGTTCTACATCGGCAACCCCTAAATAACCACTGGCATAAGCCGGTAAAGATTCAACAACATGCATCATGGTTAATTTAGCACCAAATTTTGCCGCCAAATCTAAGGCACGATGCGCTGAGATCAGGCTATGCTCGCTTAAATCGGCACAGAACAGAATATGGTTATACTGGGACATAGTAAGAGGCTCCTAAATAAGTTAGTAACAGCAATATAGTATTGTTAGCGGCGCTATCTTAATCTTAAAACACCGATAGAGCCGTTAGCAGTATCAAGTGACTCATAGTATAATACAAGATATAGAAAAAGATCGCCAGATCTTTTTTTGCCCAAAAAAAGAGCATTATGAGTAATTTAGGGGTTCACAAAATGAGTAAGATGCGTTATTTTCTATTATTAACTGTATTTATGGTTTTTAAGGCCACTGCAGCAGGCTCTATGGTGGCGACAGATAAGGTTGCTGTTCATTTATCCAAAGCCATAACGGTTTTAAAAGCGCAAGGAATTCAAACTGTTGTTCTACCCACTGTCGTTCCTGCGCCGACAGCGAATGCACATTATTTCATTTACGCAGAATTGAAACCGAACCGGGTGGATTATGTGCTGTCTTTTGATAATACGGAAAAATGTGAGGGCGCGCATTATTGCAATGCCGGTAGTCTCAGCACTGAAATTCAGGGGAATCCTCTCATTTATTTTGACAATCAAAATCAAGAGATCACTGAAAAAATTATCATGAAGAAAGGCCATGCAGTCTATTATACGCCGAGTCACGCCATGGGGGATTTTTGGCCAGGCCGTGTAGAATGGCGTTGCGGGCCAACCTTGTATACCTTGAGCTGGGCTTTGCCGGCGGGCGATGAAAAAGCGGCTTTATTGAAAATGGTGGACTCTATGTGGGATTCGGCTTGTTTGTAAGATCTCTGGCTTAGGCGAGAAGTGCAGATATTCAGTATTTGCAGAAAAAGCACGTCTGTGAGAACGTCCAGATTTGAATGCAGGTTGCACGAAAAAGGCAGATAAAAAAACGGAGTTGACTTGAGCGTCAATGAGTATTTTTTATCTGCCTTTTTCGTGCAAGATGCGTCAAATCTGGGCGTTCTCAGGGATGGGTCATTTCTTCGGGTCTAACAGCCTTATCAAATTCTTCAGCGGTTAAAAATCCCAATTTCACCGCAGCTTGTTTGAGTGAGGTATTTTCCACAAAAGCGGTATGGGCAATTTAGCGGCTTTGTCATAACCAATGATAGGATTTAAGGCCGTTACCAACATTAAGGAATTTTCGACATAAAATTGCAATTGTTTTTCGTTGACTTCTAAGCCATCAATACAGAATATTTTAAAATTATGGCAACTGTCTTTCAGCAGTGTCGCAGATTGTAAGAAGTTATAAATCATCAGAGGTTTATAAACATTTAATTCAAAGTTACCTTGGGTGCTGGCAAAAGCGATGGCGGAATCATTGGCAATAACTTGTATGCACACCATGGTCAATGCTTCACACTGAGTCGGGTTAACTTTCCCGGGCATGATAGAAGAACCAGGTTCATTGGCGGGTAAAATTAATTCACCTAAACCGCAGCGAGGACCTGAGCCTAACCAGCGAATGTCATTGGCAATTTTCATAAGAATGGTCGCAACGGTACGCAAGGCGCCACTTGCCATCACCAAACCATCATGCGCAGCCAGCGCAGCAAATTTATTGGGATCGGAGCTAAAAGGCAAGCCAGTTAATTGATCAATCTCTTTTACAGCCTGTTCAGCAAATTGTGGATGGGTGTTTAGTCCCGTACCCACCGCGGTGCCGCCAATGGCCAAGGGGTATAAATCCTTTAGAGTGTTTTCTACATATTCTATGCCATGATCTAATTGCGCCACATAGCCAGAAAATTCTTGTCCCAGCGTTAAAGGGACAGCATCTTGCAAGTGAGTCCTGCCAATTTTAATCAAATGTTGATAGGCCTTTTCTTTTTCAAAAAAACTTTTGCGCAGAGCCTTTAAGGCAGGCAATACACCATTGTGTATACTGCAGGCTGCGGCGATGTACATGGCGGTAGGAAAAGTATCATTAGAAGATTGTGACATATTAACATCATCATTAGGATGAATGGGATCCTTGCTGCCCAATACACCACCCGCTATTTCAATGGCGCGATTGGAGATAACTTCATTGATATTCATATTGGTTTGTGTACCACTACCGGTTTGCCACACGCTTAAGGGGAAATGATCGTCTAATTTTCCCGCTAAAATATCATCGGTGGCTGAATGGATCAGCTTTGTCTTTTCTGGAGATAATTTACCGAGGCGTTCATTGGCTGAAGCCGCGGCTTTCTTTAAAATAGCAAAAGCATGAATGAGTTCTTTGGGCATGCGTTCATTGCCGATGGCAAAATGGTGTAAAGAGCGCTCAGTTTGCGCACCCCAATAACGATCACTTGCGACTTCTATTGTCCCCATGCTATCTTTTTCTGTACGTGTTTTTGGATTCATGAAGTTTTATCCTCTGTCTATATGAATGGACAAAACGATAGCATAAGCACTCTAAAAACGCAACAATTTTGGACATATTTTAAGGTCTGTTTACAACAATATGGATACCCTGCCAACGCTATTGCACGATAAAGGTTTGGTCCTTAAGGCCCTGTGGTCTAAATTGCCTGAAAGTGCGTCTTTGAAAGACAATGTTTTTTTTAATCAAAGTGCTACGACAGTATGGTCTTACAGTGATTATGTAGCGACGGTCAGCCTGCAGCGGCCAGCAGTACTCGTGGATCTGTTTATCAGCGGTGATATTGAACGCGTCCCCCACCAGGAAGATTATCAGCGTGCCTTAGAAGATGTCGTGGCACAAAACCCTTCCCTCGAAACTTTGATGCAGGAATTACGCCGTTTGCGAACGCGTGAGATGGTACGTCTTGTGTGGCAACGGGTCATGGCATTACAAAATCCCAGAGATATTGCGCGCTTAATCAGCGAGTTTGCACAAGCCGTATTGAATGTCACGATTGACTATCTCAGCCGTTGTCATTATGCGCTATATGGTATGCCAATGGATAAAAACGAAGAACCTTGTACCTTATATGTTCTGGGCTTAGGAAAATTAGGGGGCTATGATTTAAATTTTTCTTCTGACATTGATATTGTTTTTACCTATTTTACACCACACCATTGGCAAGGAACGCGAAAGGAGTGGGATCCTAATCAATATTTTTCGAAACTGGTACAAACGGTGGTAAAGGTTTTGAGTGAAGTGACCGCAGATGGCTTTGTTTTTAGAGTAGATTTGCGATTGCGTCCTTTTGGACAAAGCGGTCCAGTGGTGATGTCTTATACTGCGATGGAACAATATTATCAGCAGCATGGTCGCGAGTGGGAGCGTTATGCCTTGATCAAAGCGCGTGTTCTGAATAAAGGCCCTATGGAAGAAATAGAAATGTTGCAATCACTACTACAGCGCTTTAGTTATAGACGGTATGTAGATTATTCAGTGATAGAAGCACTGCGTAAATTAAAGGGATTAATGGATAAACAAGTACAAGAAGACGCTGCCATAAACGATATTAAGCTGGGAAGGGGAGGCTTAAGAGAAATTGAATTTATCGTGCAAACTTTTCAGTTATTAAAAGGGGGCAAAGACAAACGTTTACAAACTCCCAGTTTGTATAAGGCTATGTGCATTATTGCTCAGGAAGGATGGTTGCCTTCAGCGCAGGTAACACAATTAAGAGAAGATTATGATTGCTTACGTAGTATGGAAGACAGTTTGCAAATGATAGGAGATAGACAAACGCAGTCTTATCCCACCCTGTTGCTGGATCAAATGCGTTTGGCTTGGATAATGGGCTATGCGAGTTGGTCTGATTTGATGATTGCCCTGGAACCTTTACGAGTCAGAGTAAGTTCGCAATTTGAATCATTGTTTTTAATCAAAGGGCAACGCGAACCCACAACCGATTTGCATACAGATTATTTTTTTAAATTATGGAGTTTACAAATCTCATTTGCCGATTGGGCACGGCATGAAAATAAAGATGAAAGCATCGACTGGGCGGCGCTAACCGCCACACTCACCGCATTTAGAAATAGCCATATCTTTGTGCATTTGTCTAAAGAAGCACGTCTGCGCTTAGATCAGTTAATGCCGCTTGTTTTGGCGGTGGTGGTTCAAGAAACAACGCCCGATTTATATTTACAGCGATTTTTAAAAGTGATTGCGGCGGTGGTCAGACGCAGCACCTATTTGTCTTTACTCATAGAAAATAAAAATGCGCTTTTTCATCTGATTCAATGTTGTGGACAGAGTGTGTGGATGAGCGAACAATTGGCACAGTATCCTATTTTGCTGGACAGCCTTTTGGATAGACGGCTATCTTTATTATCTTTAGATCAGGCCGGATTGGAAAGTCGATTAGAACAAGCCTTATTGGCGATTCCTGAAGAGGATACTGAGGCGCAGTTAGAGATATTAAGGCAAATTAAAAACGAATACACCTTACAAGCCGCAATGGCGTATTTAACCACGCAAGATGACGATGATAGCTTAAGTATTCGCCTAAGTGAAGTGGCTGTTGCTTTTTTAAATGTGGTTGCGCGGCTCGCTTGGAGATGGGTTAGGGAGAAATACACCCTTCACGATGTGAATGACGCCAGCTTACCCCCTTGGGCTATTGTGGCATATGGCACTTTAGGGGGAAGAGAAATGGGATTTCAATCGGATTTGGATTTGGTATTTTTATATGATAATGGAGCAGCACATGGCTTGGAGGTAGCCACTCAACAGCAACGAGCTGAATATAGCTACCAATGGGCACGTCGCGTTGTCTATTGGCTGGAACTAAAAACTTACAATGGGCATTTGTATAAAGTGGATACTGCCTTACGGCCCTCTGGAGAAGCGGGGCTATTGGTGAGCGATATCACGCATTTTGCGACCTATCAAATGACACACGCGTGGTTGTGGGAACATCAAGCCCTATTACGTGCTCGTGTGGTGGCAGGCAATACTGAAATGGCAGCACAATTTGCTCGAATTCGCCATCAGGCTTTAGCGCGTCCTAGGAACTTGGCTTCTTTAAGACAGGATATACTGGCAATGCGCCAGCGTATGTTAAACCATACGCCCCCCTGCCCGGCAGAGAAATTTGATCTCAAACAGGGCGTGGGCGGCCTCATTGATTTGGAATTTATGATACAATTCCTCGCTTTGAGCGCTTTAACGGCAGAGGTGGATCCTTTATCGATGACCAGCCATCGACAGTGGTTGCAATGGGTGGGAGACTTGGGTAAAATAAGCACAGAAACAGTGCAGCGGCTGCTGATCATAGAGCGTCTTTATCGCCGACAGTTAAATCAGGCATCGCTGCAGAATAGGCCGCTGTGGGTGAATGATGCTATATTGGGTGAAGAGCGCGCTATAGTGCAGAATTTATGGCAGATCTTATTGCTAAGAGGTTGAGGATGAAAGAAGTAAGACATTATGATATTGATGAGAGTGATTTGCCTTTGTGCTGCCCCTTGCCACGTTTGGCATTATGGGATCAGCATCCTCGTGTGTATATCCCTATACGTGCTGGCGAAGATGCCGTGTGCCCCTATTGTGGAACGACATTCACGCTGAAAGAAACAGCATAGGGGTTTTACATGTTTGCTTATCTAGAAAAGTTGTCGCAACGTCAGATTTGTATTGGCGCCGTAGGCTTGAGTTTTTTGTTCTCTATTCTTAATTATGGATTATTTCCCAGTGTCGGCACAGATGGTATTTTATATTTGCGTTGTGCTGCGGCCTACGATCAGAGCGGTCTAAAAGCCGCGATGGCATTGTACCCTTGGCCATTTTATTCCATCATGATTGCTTACATTCACCAATTAGGTCTGTCCTATGCCAATGCGGGCCGTCTCTTAGACGCACTATTGCAAGCATGGATGATCTTTTTCTTCCTACGCATTATTTTCCATTTTCGCGCTGCTTCAGCGCGCATCGGTTTTTGGGCTCTGTTGTGTATATTGTGCTATAGTACTTTTAATGCCGAGCGTAGTATTTTATTACGTGATTTTGGCTATTGGGCTTTTTATTTGACGTCACTCTGGAGCCTGCTCGAGTTCTTAAAAACAGAAAAACAAGGGTACTTGGGGTTATTCGGTTTTAGTATATTGATAGCCATACTGTTTCGAGTAGAAGGTGTTATTATTGCCGCAGCGTCTATTATGCTGATTTTTTTCATGCCCGGGCAATCATTTTCAAATCGTATTCGCAATGGCTTTTTAATGGCCTGGCCTTTCTGGCTGGGCGCAGCATTATTTTTAGTGATAGGCAGCCATCATTTGTATGGAGGAGGGCGTTTACAGGAAATTTATCATTATATTACCGATGGGGCCACGGTATTATTGCACAATAAAACGCAAGCAATCACCCTGATGAATAAGGCATTGAACCCGTATTATCCCTTTATTTCAACATCAAAAATGTATTTTAGTATGTTGGTGGGATATTTCATCTATAAGATTATTTTAACCACTGGTATTGGTTATAGTATGTTGGCGGTATATGGATGGGTTAAAAAAGCATTGACTTTAACCTCTAAAGAAAAAATATTACTCTATGGTTTGATGATAGTGCAAATTATCATGCTGGTTATCTTTTTGATCAATAATCTCTTTTTGACTGTCCGCTATGTGTTAGCCTTGAGTTTACTTATATTATTATGGGTTCCTTTTGGTTTAGAGCAGATTTATCAAAAGACAATGGCTCTGACCCAGCGAAGATGCCGCGTAAGCATGATCATTGTGCTGGGAGCATTCTTTATTTTCAGTTTACTGTACAGCGAGGTGCATATAGGGGCTTCCAAACAGTATGTCTCTGATGCCGCACAATGGCTAGAACAACGGGTAGGTGTCAACGATCGTATTTTGGTGAACGATCCGGGAGTGCTGTATTGGGTTAAAGGGGCTATTTCTACCTGGGATGAAGATTTAAAGCATTTAGAGGATGAGACAGATTGCCAATTTTCCACCTATCGCTATGTGGCCATTAAATTTCGCCATCAGAGGAATCCTTTAGAACATTGTTCCAATATAACCTTATTGCAGTCCTATCACAATGAGCGGGGAGATACGGTGAATATTTATAGCGTCAATAGACCCTAAATAGAAAGGATTGCATAAGTGGGGGTAGTATATAACCCAATACAACTTGGTTTTTAGGATATAACCTCACAATGTACTTCACCCCGCGCCAATTTTACCTTGATTTTATCGCCTAAGGTCAATTGGGTTGCCTCGGTTATGACATGTTGATCCTTTAGGACCAAAGCGTAGCCGCGATCTAAAGTTGCCAAAGGGCTAATGGTGTGTAAGGCCTGACTTTGTGCAATGAGTTTTTTTTGCTTGTCATTCAACTGTGCTATTAAGGCACTCTGTAAGCGCGCGCTAAGCTTTTCTTTTTGCTGCTGCCATTGCAATAATTTATGCGAAGGTGCGTGTTGATGCAGCTGATGGCGAAAAATGTTTAGAATATCCATCTTTTTTTGCAGTGGTTGCAGCATGGCTTGATATAAGCGATATTGCATATGATCCAAGCCTTGTTGGTATTGTATCAGTAGGTTACGAGGCTCTGTTAAACGTTTTTTTTGCCACACCAAGTGCTGATGGGCCATTTGTAGAGCATTGATTGCGGCATTTTGTAATAGTTTGAGGTGTTTTTGTAAATATTGCAGTAATTCGTATTGATCGGGGCTACAATATTCAGCTGCGGCTGTCGGTGTGGGAGCGCGTAGATCCGCCACAAAATCACAGAGGCTAAAATCTATTTCATGTCCTACACCGCTGACAATGGGAATGGTCATGGCAAAAACAGCGCGAACCACTTTCTCATCATTAAAGGCCCACAGATCTTCCAGGGAGCCGCCGCCTCGCCCAATGATTAAAACATCACATTCTTGCCGTGATTCCGCCAGGGTTAATGCTTTGACAATTTGTCCGGGTGCTTCGATACCCTGTACCAAACAAGGGTAAATGATAACCGCAGCCATAGGATAACGGCGTTTTAAAGTGGTGAGGATGTCGCGAATGGCAGCGCCATGAGGAGAGGTAATGACGCCAATAGTATGGGGGAAACGCGGCAAACTTTTTTTATGTTGCGCGTCGAATAATCCTTCTTGCGATAATTTCGCGCGCAATGCTTCAAAGGCACGTTGCAATGCGCCGTGGCCAGCTTCTTCCATATAGGAGACGATTAACTGATAATCACCACGTTCTTCGTATAAACTGACCTCAGCACGCACCAGTACTTGCAGTCCATTTTTAGGTGTAAAGGTCGTTTGGCTGTTTTGGTGCTTGAACATGGCGGCACGCACTTGAGCCTTATCGTCCTTTAAGGAAAAATACCAATGGCCGCTCGCCGCGCGCATAAAATTAGAAATTTCAGCTTCAACCCACACACGGCCCAGACCAAGACTGAGTGTTTGCCGCGCTTTGGCATTTAAAGCACTGACCGTTAAAATATCGCGTTGCTCTATCGGAAGCGTTGGCGTGGCTAAAGAGCTGGACATGGCTTATTCGTCCTCTTCTTCACCACAGATTTTAAGCTTGTTGGCTTTAGCGAAGTTTAAGATGGATTCGTATAATTCGGGATGGGTTTCTTTCAAGGTTTTATCGAGCATAACACATTTATTGCCGTCTTTCATGGCGGGACGCAATAGAGGAGAATAAACGATCCGATGTTTCACAAACTTGGATAGCCCACCACTCATACGTTCAGCCCAATCGCTGGGCCTAAAAGTTTCACCACTTTCGGTGACTCCTTCTATAATAATTTTTTTATCGTCATCATCTGCCATAAAGCTGTTCGTACCCTTATTTATTGACTGAGGCCTAAAGTTTAGTGTATGGTGCCCGTATATTAAAGTGTAACATAACTTAAGGTACACACGCATGTCTATTGAGCCTAATAGTGAGTTGGAGCGTCCTAAGCCAAGGCGAGGGATTTATCTTTTGCCCAATTTGTTGACAACTGCGGCCTTGTTTTCGGGTTTTTATAGCATAGTCAACGGCATGCAAAGCCATTTTCATAAAGCTGCTATCGGTATTTTTGTGGCCATGATTCTGGATGGCTTGGATGGCCGTGTGGCCAGATTGACCAATACCCAAACTTCTTTTGGAGTAGAACTTGACAGTTTGTCTGATTTGGTTTCTTTTGGCTTAGCCCCTGCCTTGGTGACCTACAGCTGGTGTTTACGTGATTTGGGTAATTTTGGTTGGCTGGCTTCTTTTTGGTATGTGGCTGCCACCGCATTGCGCTTAGCCCGTTTTAATACACAGATACTCTATGTCGATAAACGTTATTTTCAAGGCTTACCAAGCCCTGCTGCAGCAGCCGTTATTGCCGGTGCCATCGGTTTAAGTGACCATTATCCACAATTACCCATAACGCTGAGCGGCATTGTGATGGGCATATTTTTAATATTGCTAGGGATATTGATGGTCAGTAATGTCCGTTATTACAGTTTCAAAGAAAGCCCTTTCAAAGATCGTGTGCCTTTTGTAGCCAGCATTGCGGTGGTGTTAATTTTTGTGGCGATTGCAATAGCGCCGATGCCGGTATTATTTTTGGCAGCGGTATTGTTTGCCATATCAGGGCCCGTGTGGACTTTAAAGTTATTACGCGAGAGACGTGTGCAGCGGCGACGTGACGATTAAGAAAGCACATAGTTCGCGCAACCTGCATCCAACTCTGCGCTTTCTTAGCGTGTTCGGGATCAGGATTGTAAAATAAATGACAAAAAGAATAAGGGCTTAACCTTATGAGAAAGCGTAATCTTACGCCCATTTTTTTAACCATCGTTTTTTTCAATTCCTTTGTGGATTTAGGCCACAAAATCATTATCCAGAATAGTTTTTACATCACCAGCACCCCAGACGTGTTTACGACCATGTCTGCTATCGTCAACGCCATGATTTTATTACCCTATATCGCCATGTTTATGCCAGCAGGTTTTATCGCGGATCGATTTAGTAAAACCAAAGTGATGCGTTATACCGCTTTGGCAGCAGTGCCGCTGACGATCCTTATCACTATTTTTTATTATCTGGGCGCTTTTTGGCCCGCCTTTGTGATGACTTTATTGTTGGGCATACAGAGTGCTTTGAATTCGCCGGCCAAGTATGGGTTTATTAAAGAACAATTTGGTAGCGAAGGTTTAACGCGCGTCAATGGCATCGTCCAAGCGGTGGTGATCGTCGCCATCATGCTGGGAAGCTTTTTATTTTCGGTATTATTTGAGTACTGTATGCCTCAAGTGAATTGGTCGCAGACCCTCATGATGAGTAAAGCGCAGATTATTCAACTGGTAGCACCCATCGGTTTTTTCTTGATAATAGGGAGCAGTCTGGAAGCTTGGTTAACCTGGCGTCTACCTTGTTATGCAGCAGCCGATGCGACAACGCGTTTTAATTGGCGTCAGTACTTAACACTCAGCAAAGAAAAAGAGTATTTAACATTAGCTTCAAGTAATAAAGGGACTTGGGCCGCTATCATGGGACTAGCCGCATTTTGGGCGGTAGGCCAAGTTTTATTGGCGGATTATGGCGCTTTTCTCAAAGAACATGTACTGGATCCCTCCCCCAGTTTTGTCAATGGAACCGTTGCCTTAGGCAGTATCGGTATATTACTAGGGGCTATCTATGCGGGGCGAATTTCTAAGAACTACATTGAAATGGGCTTAATTCCCTTAGGCGCCATTGGTGTTACTGTCTCTTTATTTCTATTGCCCCATCTGACCAGTAAAATAATCATCTTAGTGGTTTTTTTAATTTTTGGTTATTTTGGGGGATTGTTAATAGTTCCTTTAAACGCCTTAATTCAATACAACAGTGCGGGTAAAAATTTAGGTAAGATATTAGCGGCTAATAATTTTATGCAAAATGTGGCGATGTTGTTATTCCTAGTTGTAACAGCCATACTCGCCAAAGAAAAAGTCAACACTATCTTCATGATGTACAGTTTGTGTGCCTTAGCCTTGATTGGCTGTACTTATGCGGTATTTCGTTTGCCCCAATCTCTGGCGCGTTATGTAGTGTATTCTTTAGTGGCCAAACTGTATCATCTCGAAGTACAGGGCATTAGCCATATTCCGCCACAAGGCGGTGTCTTATTATTGGGAAATCACACGAGTTATCTCGATTGGGCGATTATCGAAATGGCGAGTCCAAGGCCCGTACGTTTTGTGATAGAACGGGATATTTACCGAAAATGGTATTTACATTGGTTTTTAAAAAGTTTGAATATGATCCCTATTTCGAGAACAGCGAGCAGAGAGGCGATTACGGAAGTAGGTAAAGCTTTGGCACAAGGAGAAGTCGTTGCTTTATTTCCAGAAGGATTTATTACCCGCAATGGTCATTTAGGCCATTTTCAACGGGGATTTGAACTCATTGTCAAGGAATATCCCTGTAGCATAATTCCTTTTTATCTTCATGGATTATGGGGGACGATGAGTTCTTATGCGAAACGGCGAACGCTAAAAGCGACAGAAGGGCGTTTAAAGCGAGTGAGTATTGCTTTTGGCGCTGCGATCACAAAGCCTATCGAGGCTTCTGATTTGAAGCTAAAAGTGATGGATCTGAGTTATCTGTCCTGGCATGCTTATGCACAGCATTTACCTTCTTTACAGCAGGCCTGGTTAAAACGCGCCAAAATGATGAAATCCAACACGGTGTTGATAGAAGGTGCGCGAGAAGTATCAGGGTATGAGTCTATCGCGCTGAATTGGAGTTTGCAAAAAATAGTGAAAGAAGCCATCGGTGATCACCCTAATGTGGGTATTCTTTTGGCGCCTTCTTTGCTCGGTGCTATGATCAATATGGCGGTGTTGTCGCTGGGTAAAGTGGCAGTGAATCTAAATTATACGATCTCAGCACAAGCTTTTTCACAGAGCTTGATAAAAGCTGAGCTAACAACGGTAATCACTTCTAAACGATTTTTAACCGAGTTGCAACAAAAAGAGCTATTGTCCGCAGAAGTATTACAGACGCTTAAAGTGGTTGATCTTGACCTTCTTTTTAAACAAATGTCTCGATTGAAATTAGGCCTGCAGAGATTGACGGTAAAATTACTTCCTGAGTG
Source organism: uncultured Legionellales bacterium (assembly GCA_945956945.1). Classification (GTDB taxonomy): domain Bacteria; phylum Pseudomonadota; class Gammaproteobacteria; order UBA1113; family UBA1113; genus VFKP01. Next base: position 12,473 of record CAMFJO010000004.1, read on the forward strand.
TTTATTACAGCGAATAATCAATAAAAAAAGCGATCCACAAAAAGTAGCCGCAGTGTTATTTAAGGAAGACACTAAAGGTTTAGCCCTCGGTGTGCAACTCAGTCACCGCAGCCTTATGAGTAATATTCAACAATTAAATTATTCTTTGGGTTTGGATGAAAACGATACCTTACTCAGTGGCATGCCTTTTTATGATGCTCTGGGTTTCACGCTGACTTTTTTATTGCCCTTGTTAGAAGGGATCCCGCTGATATGTTATGCCGATACCAGCGATACGGTAGGAATGGCAAAACAAATCAGTCAGCACAAA
>CAMFJO010000005.1 GCA_945956945.1 uncultured Legionellales bacterium
CAGTAACACTTCTACAACCTTAGCACAGTTATTCTTTACTGCAATATGCAGTGCAGTGTCCCCGGCAGAGTTCCTTGTTTTAATTAGCTGAGGAGCCCATTTCAGCAGCGCTTCTACACTCAGATGATCGCTGTTCTCTGCTGCAAAATGCAATACAGTCCCCCCGTCATAGTACGTTGTGTCAAGCAGTTGAGGGGCTTTTTGCAGCAGCAGTTCTATAATATCAATATGGCATTTCCTTACCGCAATATCCAGTGCATTTGCTTCAAAAGAATCCCTTATTGCAATCAGCTGGGGGGCTTTTTCCAGCAGCAGTTCTACAATGTCAATATGGCATTCCTTTACCGCAATATCCAGTGCATTTCCTTCAAAAGATTCCCTTATTGCAATCAGCTGAGGGGCTTTTTCCAGCAGCAGTTCTACAATGTCAATATAGCCATGGGTTGCTGCAAGATCCAGTGCATTGCTCCTGGTGGGGGTCACTGTGTCAATCAGTTGAGAAGCTTTTTGCAGCAGCACTCTTACAGTGTGAGTATGGCCATGGCATACTGCAATATGCAGTGCATTGTCCCCAGCAGAGTTCCTTGTTTCAATTAGATGAGGGGCTTTTTTCAGCAGCAATTCTACAATCTGAGCATGGCCTCTCTCTGATGCAGTATGCAGAGCATCTGCCTCGAGTGTCTGAATCAACTCAGGATTTTCTTTCAGCAGCGCTTTTACAAAATCAATATATCCCTGCTCTAGCGCATCACAAAGGTCTAAACTTTTAGAAAATTGTTTCATATCGCTCCTATTTTTTATATGTTTTTTGAGAATTGACTACAAGCTCTTGAATAAAAAAGCCAGCGCGCAAAATTAAATTTTTGATTAAAACAGCAGAAAAGTCTGCAATCGCTAGGGTTATGCTCCGCGATGACTTTTTGTCAATTTTTGGGTCAATTGTATATCAAAACCTTATTTATTTCAAATAAAGATTCTGTTTAAGCCGGCGCGGGGATTTTTCTATGCTATTCAAGGACTTTTAATTTAGGTTGATTAAGAATGAAAGAGATACGCAAGGATCATGGCTATAGGGTGCGCCCTTATTTCTGTGAGCCGTCATAGCGCGCTAATACACCAGCTTCACACTCACATGCTGCCCTAATTCATCCAATAAAGCATCACTGGGATTGACCTGAAAAAATTCGCCTAATGCCAAATTAGCGCGTGCACTCTTTGTCAAAAAACAAATTTGTACTGCTGTAGGGCCCTGGTTATGACGGGCTAAAATAGCTTGAATCGCTTGTAATTTTTGTGCAGATGTTTCTTTATCTTTCAAACTTAATTCAATATGCTTTAAATGGATTTGTCTAAAATCTTCCAAACCCCACAATCTCCGCGCACTCATGCGTAAAGTATTGCTCCATTCATCCATATTGGTATCACCTTCTACGACCAATAAACAATCTTTCTGGATCAAATGACGTAATTCCTGGTACAGATCGGCAAACACCGCCACATCGATTTGCCCCGTTTCATCGACCAATTTGACAAAAGCCATCCGTTCATTGCGCTTGGTCATCAAGGTACGTACATCCAGCACCCAACCCGCTACTTTCTGGTAATCATTGTTAGCTAAAGTAGCAATGCGTGTTTTGAAAATAGAATCCAATTCAGCACGATAGGCTAAAATAGGCACCTCTGAAAAATAAAAACCAAAACTGTTTTTTTCTGCCTGCAGAGCCTGTCTTAAATTCCATAGCGGTGCTTTCACATAGGCTATATCTGGTTTATCTTCCAGTAGCGCAAATAGACTTCCCTGTTTATGATGGCTTTCCACCGATTTCTTTTCGGCTAAAGACAATGCGGTGGCTAAACTCGCCATTAAGCTTGCTTTATCCACGCCAAAATTATCACAAGCCCCACTGCTGATTAAAGCTTCAAACACCCGCTTATTGACTCTCTTTAAATCCAGTTGCGCTACAAAATCATAGAATGAGCTAAAGGGTTTTTGCCGTGCTTCTATAATAGCCTCTACAGCGCCCTCACCCACACCTTTTAGAGCCCCCAGACCATATTCGATGACACCTTCTGTATTGACTCTAAAAGCATACATACCAGAGATAATAGAGGGCGGCGCAACTATCAAACCCATCTGCCGGCATTCATCAATTAAACCGGCCAGTTTATCGGTATCTTGCAATTCAGAGGTTAGCACGGCCGCCATAAATTGCGCCGGATAATGGGTTTTTAACCAGGCGGTTTGATAAGCCAATAAAGCATACGCCGCCGAATGCGATTTATTAAAACCATAGCCAGCAAATTTTTCCATTAAATCAAAAATGGCATTTGCCAATTTTTCATCGATTTGATTCTGTTTGGCCCCTTTAATAAAAATTTGTCGCTGTTTGGCCATTTCTTCGGGTTTTTTCTTACCCATGGCACGACGCAACAGATCAGCGCCGCCCAAAGTATAGTTCGCCAATACTTGAGCGATTTGCATCACCTGTTCTTGATACAGAATAATTCCATAAGTAGGTTTTAACACTGGCAAAAGATCGGGATGCTGGTAAGCGACTTCGGCAACGCCTTGCTTACGGTTAATAAAATCATCCACCATCCCCGATTGCAGAGGGCCTGGTCTGAACAAGGCTACCAAGGCAATAATATCTTCGAAGCAATCTGGTTTTAGTCTTTTAATGATGTCCTTCATACCGCGTGATTCTAGCTGAAATACAGCGGTTGTTTGGCATCGTTGCAATAATTCAAAAGTCGCTTTGTCCTTTAAGTCAATTAAATTGATGTCTAATAAGGTCGCCCCTTTTTGTGCTTGTAAGAGGTGCACTGCATCGACAGTCCATTTAATGATCGTGAGCGTTCTTAAACCCAAGAAATCGTATTTTACCAAGCCCACCGCTTCCACATCGTCTTTGTCGTATTGAGTGACCCAGGCATCGTTGCCTGCTTCACAGTAGATGGGGGCAAAGTCACTAATTTGAGAAGGTGCTATGACCACACCGCCGGCATGCTTACCAGCATTACGCACGCTGCCTTCTAATACCAATGCCAATTCAATTAAAGCCCGTACATCTTCTTCCTCATCATAACGCTGACGGAGTATTTCTTCCTGCGCCAAAGCTTTTTCCAAAGTTATGCCCAATTCGAAAGGAATGAGTTTAGCGATAGTATCAACAAATCCATAGGAATAACCCAAAACGCGACCGACATCACGTACCACCGCTTTGGCGGCCATGGTACCATAGGTAATGATTTGCGAAACGCTGTGTCGTCCATAGCGGCTAGCGACATATTCTATGACCCTATCACGGCCTTCCATGCAAAAATCAACGTCAAAATCAGGCATGGAAACGCGTTCTGGATTGAGGAAGCGCTCGAAAAGTAAATCATATTTCAAGGGATCTAAATCCGTAATACCGATGCAATAAGCCACCAATGAACCGGGACCTGAACCGCGTCCAGGTCCCACAGGCACATCGTTATTTTTAGCCCAGTTGATAAAATCTGCCACAATTAAAAAATAACCGGTATAGCCCATGCCATTGATAACGGCTAATTCTCGATCTAATCGTTCATCGTAATCTTTTCGTTCTATATTCTCTCCATCGCGCATAGCCACAATGGCCGGCCATCGATTAGCCAAACCTGTTTTAGCCATATGCTCCAAATAACTTTCAGTGCTAAAGGTATCGGGCACGGGATAATGCGGTAAATGATATTCCCCCAAAGGAATATGAACATTACACCGTTTAGCAATCTCAACACTATTGCTCAAAGCAGAAGGAATTGTAGCAAACAATTTTTGCATTTCTTCTCCCGTCCGCAAATATTGTTCTGGTGTATAATGACGAACACGAGCGGGATCTGCTAATAGTGTCCCCTCACTGATACACACACGCGCTTCATGAGCTTCGTACTGGCTAGCCTTTAAAAAACGCACCTTATTGGTTGCTACCACAGGGACTTGTAATTCACTGGCTAATTGCAAGACTTCTTTTAAATAGTAATCCTCTTTGACGACGCCAATCTTATGTATTTCCAGATAATAACGATCGCCAAAAATGGAACGCCAATAAAGAATATGTTCCTTTGCGGCTTGAATATCTTTATTTAATATTGCTTGTCCCACATCACCTTCCATGCCGCCTGATAGCACAATCAAACCTTCATGGTGGGCTTTAATCCAATCCGCTGCTATGCCTGGTTTTTCTAAAATAATTTGCCCTTTATTATAAGCACTAGAAATTAAATTAATTAAGTTTCTATAACCCTGGTTGTTTTGACACAACACGGTCAAATGATAGGGTATTTGTGCTGGACTATCTTCCGTGATGGTATGGTAACATTCTATATCACAACCAATAATGGGTTTAATGCCATTCTTAAGAGCGCGGGTATAAAATTTAATGGCAGCGAATAAATTGTTAAGATCGGTAATGGCCAACGCCGGGATCTGCTTTTCCAGACAGTGGTCAAATAAGGCGTCCAAATGACACAAGCCATCTTTTAAAGAATAATCGGTGTGTAAATTTAAGTGAACGAAAGAAGGTGCTGTCATACAGAAGCCAACCATTCTCTAACCGGCGCAAAACTTTGCCGGTGGATTGCACAAGGTCCATGTTGTTTTAATGCTTGTAGATGCATCGCTGTACCATAACCCATGTGTTGATTAAACCCATATTGTGGAAACTGTTCGTGGTATTGTACCATTTCTTGATCTCGATAGACTTTAGCCACAATGGAAGCTGCCGAAATGGAATCAATGAGTTGATCGCCACGAATAATGGCATGGCTACGATAAATCCATTTAGGGCTACGATTACCATCTACTAATACCAATGTCGGCGCGAGTGCCAATGCAGCAACAGCCCGTTGCATGGCGAGTAAAGAAGCTTGCAAAATATTGAGGTTATCAATTTCATTGACCTCGGCGCGCCCTATCGCCACAGCCAAGGCTTTTTGACGGATCTCGCTGTCCAAATACTGTCTTTTAACAGCGCTCAATTGTTTGGAATCTTTGAGCCCTTCTATCACTGCATTGCGATTTAAAATAACAGCTGCGGCCACTACCGGACCCGCCAAAGGCCCTCTACCTACTTCATCTACGCCAGCAATGACTTCATTTTCGCTGCACTCTATCCCTAATGTGGTTAAATCCATTCAATCATTGCTCCAAACCAAATACCTGTTTTAAATACCTTAAATAATTGGGATCGGGACACATGGTTTTCCCCGGCGTATCAGATACCTTAGCCACGGGATGGCCGTTGCAATAAATCATTTTAATCACATTCTGCATAGCTGGAATACCCATATCATTCGTCAGATACGTTCCTATACCAAAAGCCACTTTGATTCTATTTTTAAAATGATGGTAGATCTGTAAGGCAATGTCAAAATTTAAATTATCACTGAACACCAGGGTTTTGGTTCTAGCATCAATCCTATGTGCCTCATAATGTGCAATCATTTTTTCACCAAAGACAAAAGGGTCTCCAGAATCGTGACGCACACCATCAAATAATTTGCAAAAATACAAATCAAAATCTTTTAAAAAGGCTTCTAAGCCATATACATCCGTTAAAATAATACCCAATTCGCCCCGGTATTCCTGCGCCCAACGTTCAAAAGCAAATTGTTGACTGTAAATAAGGCGCGGCCCCAAGGTTTGGCAAGCTTGCAAATATTCATGCGCCATAGTGCCAATGGGCTTTAACTGAAATTTTTTCGCAAAATACACATTGCTGGTACCCGTTAGTTGCTCGCCCAATTTATTTTTTAATACCTTGAGCACCAAACCTTGCCATTCTTTAGAAAAACGTCGACGCGTACCAAACTCCGAAAACACAAAAGCTTCATTTTGGGTATTTTCAACCACCATTTTAATTTTATCATGCAATCTCTTCTCACCATCCAGACGTATGGCTTTATAATTGTCTTGATGCCGATAATAAATTTCATTGATCAATGCCAGAATAGGAATTTCAAATAAAATCGTGTGTAACCATGGGCCTTTGATAGACAATTCAAATTTATCTTGCGTGTTAATCGTAACAAATTCCGGGTTAAATCTAAAAATACGTAAAAATTCGACGAAATCACTTTTAAAAAAACGAATAGTGCGTAAATAATCCAATTCCTCTTTAGTACAAGACAAAGCCGCTAAATCCTGAATGGCTTGTTTTATTTCATTGGCATAAGGCCTTAAATCGATATTGGGATTTCTGCATTGAAACTTATATTCCACCATAGCACCCGGAAATTGATGCAAAACGGTTTGCATCATGGTGAATTTATAAAAATCAGTATCTAAAAGCGAATCGATAATCATGCTAGGATGCCCTCATCAAATCATTGACGGATTGCACCACGACAATACCCGCCTCGTGCATTTCGGTCAGTGCCGTATCGATGGCTATCGCATCGATACCTCGACAAGCCGCCAAATTAACCACACACTGAAACCCTGCTTTTTGCAATTGGAATGCCGTTGTTTTGACACAATGCTCCGTGGCAAGCCCGCCTATAATCACCGTATTAATTTTTTTGGTTTGCAAAAACTCAATCACTCCGGTACTAAGCCTTTCGGCTAAATCGTGGTAACAGGCACCATAAGGATGCATATCCAATTCCATACCTTTCCAGACGACATAATCATATTCCGAAATAGCAGGTAAGCCCTCCAAAAGTTCAAAACCCATTGTACCGGGAACAGCGTGCATCGGCCAACGCCTATCCATATTAAGCTCTGCCATTTTCTCCAAAGGTGGATGCGCCTCATTGGCAATCCACAACGCTTTATCACTATGACTGTCTTTAGAGACTAAACGAAGGCTGGCCCATTTAGCTTGCTGATTTAATTGCGCTACAATTTCGGTCCCTTTGGGTACAGGTAACTCGTGCGGGCACAAAGGTGTAAATGTTTTTTGAGGGTCTACATCGAAACTAGCAACAAACTCAGATTCCGGTAGTGTGTATTTTCCATCTTTGAAACGACGATTTTGTTGTACCTTTGATATATACACAGACTATTGTCTCTAGTGATGGCATTGTAATGGAGGAGAGGGCGGGATTCGAACCCGCGTGGAGCGCAAAGCCCCCGACCGATTTCGAGTCGGTGCCGTTATGACCACTTCGGTACCTCTCCAGTAATAATCTCTTCATTCTTAACCAGCAAATATTCAGCATGGTTATAACCGCTGCATTTCAAAAGCAGTTTGTGAAAGCTCACAAGCTTATTCAGTCCTCGCAATGACGGCCCACAGGGATTAGAACTCATCATGGTTCTTCATACATTCGCGTGGTGAATATCAAATATCTATACCTAAGCGCTCTGCCGCACGCTTATAAAACTTAATCACATCACCCAGCTCTTGTCTAAAGCGATCTTTATCGTAAATTTCACCGGTTTTTTGATCCCACAAGCGACAACCATCTAGAGTAAATTCATCACCCAATAATAATTCACCCTGATAATAGCCAAATTCCAATTTAAAATCGACTAAATCAAAACCTGCTTCGGCAAAGAGCGGTTTTAAGACATCATTGACCTTATAGGTTAAAGCCTTCATCTTTGCTATCTCTTCTTGGGTGGCAAGTTTTAATAACAATATATGATCTTCAGTTATTAAAGGATCGCCCAAAGCATCATCCTTTAAGAAAAACTCAAATAAAGGCGGTGAAAATACCCTTCCACGCTCTAAGCCTAAACGCTTACAAATGCTACCTGCAGCCCTATTGCGCACGATGCATTCTATTTTTAACATATCTAAACGGCGTACGACGATTTCGGTAGGGCTTAAACGCTTTAACCAATGTGTTTTGATACCATTTTTAGCCAAGTTTGCCATAATAAAGGCATCAAAAGCACAATTGACACGGCCTTTCTCTTCTAGCAAAGCGTGCCGCGCGCCATTAAATGCAGTGGCATCATTGCGAAATTCAACCAATACCGTATCCGTTTCACCCATATCATAAACTGTTTTAGACTTACCTTTATACAATGGCTTGCGGTCGGTCATGATTAGGAGTTTCCTATGGTATTAGGCGTGACAGATTGCGACCCTTCGAAGGATGGTTTAGCCGCATTCGCCTCTGCTGACTGAGGTGCTACAATAGGCGTCGCCACCGCGGCTGACGTGGAGGTATCTACAGCGGGGGATTTATCCGCGGACTTAGCTTGTTGCCTCGCCACGGCAGATTCAAAAGCACGGCTACCAGGCGGTAAAATAGAAACCGTCTTGACATCTGCCATCGGGCCAGGTGGCACAATGTAATAATTGTCTACATCCTCTGCCTGTATACCGGGCGGCATTTTCAATAGATCCAAACTGGCTTGCTTTTGATAATAACTACCAAAATCATTTTTACCTTCTACGCTACAGCCCACCAATAAGATGCTTAGCAAAAAAAGTACCGCAGCATTCATTTTTATCATAACTTATTCACTCACTTGTTCCATAATACCCGTCGCTTGCATAGCCTGCAAAACAGTATCATGGTGTTCCTTTGACAATACGGTTAAGGGTAAACGGATCCCGCCACGAATTAATCCCATTTGGCGTACCGCCCATTTAACAGGGATAGGATTACTCTCTACACCCACAGCATGGTACAGAACTTGCAATTTTTCGTCTAATTCATCGGCCTTGGCCTTATTACCACTTAAAGCAACTTTGGCCATCTCATGCATTAATTTGGGTGCGACATTAGCCGCCACCGAAATCACACCTTTACCGCCAGCCAACATCAAATCTTTACAACTGACATCATCACCACTCAAAATACTTAAGCGCGTGCCGCACAATTCTATTAACCGCGTATAACGCGCTCTATCACGCACGGCTTCTTTGATACCAACGATGTTACTGCATTCTGCCAATCTGGCCACAGTTTCAGGCAACATATCACAGGCTGTACGTGCGGGATTATTATACAAAATTTGAGGTACCGGGACAGCTTCACTAATGGCTTTAAAATGTCTGTATAGGCCTTCTTGGGTCGGCTTAACATAGGGTGGCGTTACCAATAAACAGCCATCTACCCCTAATTCCATCGCATTAAAGGTTTTATCAATCGTTTTATGGGTACTACTGGCACCCGTGCCAGCAATAACGGGTATGCGCGAATCTACTTTTCGCACCACAAAATGAATTAATTTGTTAATTTCTTCTTCGGTAAGCGTTTCGCCTTCACCGGTTGATCCTGCAATGACCAGGCCATCACTCTTTTGTTCCAAATGAAAGGCTATTAATCGTTCCAAACTGGTGTAATCAATATTGCTTTCTTCATCCATGGGCGTAACTAAGGCAACCAAACTGCCGTGAAACATGCATTTATCCTCATATGACCATTGAAGTCTGAATCATACCGCGCCAAAGGATGAAACTCAAGTTATCCGCATTAAAAATAGAACATTATTTTATCAAGATTACCACAAATGAAGAATTTAGCATATAATGGTTAACAGGAAGTCATATTAAGGATAGGTTTGCCGTGAAATTTTTTGAACGATTACAGAAATGGGTTGTTGATTATTTAATGTACGAAATGCCCAGAACGAATACGCCTATTTGCGACTTTGACAAATTATCCTATGAAATTAGACCCGGCGATGTCCTGCTCGTAGAAGGGCGTACCCGCATCAGCGCCTTTACTAAAAGTATCACCCAAAGCCCTTGGTCGCATGCGGTATTGTACATTGGCCGTCTGCACGACATCGAACACCCTATTCTACGACAAAGAATCAAAGAGTTTTATCAGGGCGAGCCCACGGAACAATTAGTGATAGAAAGCTTACTAGGTTGTGGTACCATTATTTCACCCCTTAGCCGTTATAAATCCGAGCATATTCGCATTTGCAGACCCAATGGTATTTCTAAAGTGGATGCACAAAATGTTCTGGCTTATGCCATCGATCGTCTGGGCTATGAATATGACGTGCGGCAAATTTTCGATCTCATGCGCTTTTTATTGCCGTGGAAATTCTTTCCCAAGCGTTGGCGTTCCAGTTTATTTTTCGAAGACAGTAAATCGACGCGACAAATTTGTTCTACTTTAATTGCTGAAGCTTTTAGATCGGTACAATTTCCCATTTTACCCATCCTAAAAAAAGACGAGACTGAAAATATACAATTAGCACCGGGTAACCCACGATTGTATACCCCTAAAGATTTCGACTATTCACCCTTCTTTCAAATTATCAAATACCCTATTTTTACTTTAACGGAAGAAGCCCTATACCGTCATTTGCCGTGGGAAAAGAATGAAAAAACCAAAACACTTATCTAGGATCTAATTCCCATGCTTGATTTTAAATACAGTATCGATCCCAAGACCGGCCAAACCATCATCATGACCTCCTTGTGTGGGAAACCCCTCCTTACCACGCCACAATTAAACAAAGGCACTGCCTTTAGTGAGAAAGAGCGTGTTTTATTTCATTTACAAGGAAAATTACCCAGTAGAATCGAAACTTTGGAAGAACAAGTAACGCGCGCCTACAGACAGTTTCAAAATTACAAGGATCCCTTAACACAAAATATATTTTTAAATTCCTTATTAGACAATAATCAAAATTTATTTTATCAATTAGTCAGCGAGCATTTAATGGAGTTCTTGCCTGTTATTTACACGCCCATTGTTGGAACTGCCGTTAAACAATTCAGCACTGAATATAGAACTCCTCGCGGGCTTTATATTAGTTATCCAGAACGTGCCCATATGCGTACGATATTAAAAAACCGCTCCAATCCAGAGATCGATCTTATTGTCGTCACCGATGGCGAAGGTGTTTTAGGCATTGGCGATCAAGGTATCGGTGGCATGGATATTCCCATCGCCAAATTGATGGTCTATACCTTATGCGGCGGTATTAACCCCAATAGAACTTTACCTATTTTACTGGACGTCGGTACCAACAACCAAAATCTGTTAGACGATCCTTTATATTTAGGTTGGCGACATCCGCGCATTACTGGCAAAGAATACGATGATTTTGTCGATGATTTCGTGTGTGCTGTTAAAGAATTATTTCCAACCGTTTTTTTACATTGGGAAGATTTCGGCCGGGATAATGCACGTAAACACCTGGAGCGTTATCAAAATCAATTGTGCACTTTTAATGATGACATGCAAGGCACTGGTGTGGTGACTTTAGCCGCCCTATTGAGTGGTGTGCATGCTTTGGGGCAATCGCTTAAAGATCAGCGCATTGTGGTTTTTGGCGCGGGGACCGCTGGCACCGGCATTGCCGATCAAATCAAAGAAAGTTTGTGCAAAGAGGGACTCAGTGCTGAGGAAGCCTATCAGCACTTTTGGTTATTAGATCGCCCAGGTTTATTGCTGGACAATACGATAGGATTAACCGATTTCCAAAAGCCCTATGCACGCCCCCATGCGGAAGTAGCACAGTGGCAACTCGCCCAAAACGATCGTATAACTTTACTCGATGTCATTAAAAATGTAAAACCGACTATTCTGATAGGCGCTTCTGCCGTAGCCCATGCCTTTACCCAAGAGATCATCCAGTCATTGTGTGCTGGCGTAGACAGGCCTCTGGTATTGCCTCTATCCAACCCAACAGAGCGTTGCGAAGCAAGCCCCGAAGAAATTTTGCATTGGAGTCAAGGTAAAGCCCTGATTGCCACTGGCAGCCCTTTTGCACCCGTCAAATTTAATAATGAATGGCGCGAAATCGCCCAATGTAACAATGCTTTAGTTTTCCCTGGATTGGGCTTGGGTATTATCACGGTTCAGGCAAAACGCTTAAGTAACGAATGTTTATGGGTTGCTTGCCAGGCCCTAGCCGATTGCGCCCCTATTTTAAAAGATCCTAATGCGCCCTTACTGCCCAGTTTAAGTGTGGCGCGTGAGGTTGCCATTAAAATTGCCCATGCTGTGGCACAACAAATACTCGATGAAGGGCAAGCGGGAATTGTTCCAAAAGATTTAACCACGGCCATCAACCAGGCCGTATGGACACCGCATTATTTTGAATATAGAAAGATGTAAAAGATGAAAAATTGCTCGCAATATTTACTGCGAGCAATTTTTTTATTTTCAGATTAAGAACCCACTGTCACTTGTGGTTTGATCATGGCCAATACTTTATCATCAATACCAGGAACTTTACGTAAATCATCAATGGCTTTGAAATTACCATTTTTCTCTCTATAGGAGACGATGGCTTTAGCTTGTTTCTCATCTAAACCCTTGATGGCCTTTAATTGATCTGCATTGGCTGTGTTCACATTGACTGCAGCGACAGCACTTGCCTGATTCATCGTTGCGTTATTATTTGAATTCATTGCTATGGTATTTTCTGCGGCATAGGCTTGCATTAAAATACCGGCAGTTAAAGCGACTATTGATAACCCTACTTTCTGTCTCTTATACACATCTCCGAGCCCACGAGACGTAGAGGAATCTCG
>CAMFJO010000006.1 GCA_945956945.1 uncultured Legionellales bacterium
CTCGTGCCTACCAACTTCAATTTCTTTTTGTATCTTATCTATATTGCTCTTGAAGGCAAAAAACTTCTCATAAAAAGGCATAAATAGTATAGAGTGTGAGATAAACATGAAAAAATATTCAAAAGCGAATAGTATTGCGCATTGGCGCGCTTCTTTAGGAAAGCAGGAAGCTAGGAAACGCAGAAGGCCTGCTTTGTCCTTCCCGCAGCTTCAAAGCTATGTGGAGAAAGAGGGCATAACGGCACCAACGCAAAGCCAGATGTCTCGCGACACAGTGCCGCGGCTGTCAAGATACCAGTTTAATTTCCTGACTCTGCTGGGTATCTTGCTCATGTTTTCACAAAAAGTCGGTGCTAACAGGCGAAACAATTTAGGATTTCCACATTCTCTCCCCATTTCCCAGAGTCGTAACAGAAATCTGGGGTATCAAATCCCTACTACTTTCGAAAATCGTAACAGAAATCTGGAGCATCAAATCCCTCCTACTTCACAGGGCCTCATAAAGCAATATTGGCAAAACAAATACGATGAAAATTCCCCGGTTTCAAACTTAAGGGAGAAACCGGAACAGGTTTCTTCGATTGAGGATTTTTCTCCTTTAGCCACGATGCCTGCAACATTTTTACAACAGTGGCCAAATAGTGGTTTCAGAACGCCTCCTCGTACGGCAGCTGAAGTGAAAGAAGAGTCGCTCTACCAAGTGGAGGAATTAATCTACTCAATGGTATTACAACCACCCTTACATAAGGCTTGCCAAGAAAATGATATAGAAGCGCTCAGAAAATTGCTCAGTAAAGGCGCTGATTTTACTTTAAGAAACTGGGAAGGAAAAACAGTTTTTGACTTGGCGTGTGAGCAAGACGCGCTTGCCATGGTGCGATTATTATTAGAATTCGGCTACAATCCGGAAATCCCTGTGGAAAATAATATAGCACCAGGTATACCTGTAACTAATCTATTTCTCGCTGTGCATCATGATAATTATAAATTAGCCCATATTTTGCTAAAATACGGGCGGGCTCGTTCCTTTCCCTTATTGCTAGAGATAGCTGAAAGAAATAACAATCCCAAAATGAGAGAATTATTGCAATCTTATTTGTCCAAACCTCCGAGAAAACCAAGTGATTTAGTGGGTGTTAGCACGGTAGCCGAGGAATCCACCGTACAATTTCATGGTAGAGAGACATTTAATCAGGTCAATCAGAAAATATTTGACCTCTCCGATAAAGTACAAACCGAAGGTTTTTATATACAGCCGCAGAGAAGAAATTATGGCACTTGTATTTATGAGACTTATCGAGATGAAGAGGGGCAACTCAAAAGTGAACACTGGACTTTTTCAAATAGTGAAAGCTATGAATTCTGTCTGGCGATATTACTAGAAAGCTATGATGACGTGGTGCGGTTGTTTGTAACCGTAGATAGAAATTACCCATTACCGCGTGGTTATAATTGGATGATATTATCTGCGGTTTCTGATGACCCACGGATCCCTAATTTCTTTTTACACAAGGGATTTGATGTTAATTATAGGACGGTGACTGGAGAGACTGTCTTGCATACTCTTGCCGCCAATAGTCATTCGCGCTCTATTCCTAACTATATTGCTGCAGGCGCAAATATCAATGCGCAGGACAATCAAGGTAGGACACCCTTAATGTCCGCTATTTTTAATCGAAATCTACAACAGGCAAAAGAATTGATTGCAGGGGGTGCCAATCTCTCTATACGAGATAAGAAAGGGCGCGATGTCAGGACAATAGCCTTTGAACATGGTTGTCTGAAAGAGCTCAATGAGATATTACTTTCTTTAGGAAAAAAACCTCTGGTAATGCAACCACAAACAGTTTCATCTAAAAAGGCGGATACCTCTCATGTTAAGGATAAAGAAGAGAGCTCATGGGTATCCCAAGGGGGGGCGCTTTTGGTAGGCGCCCTGATTCCTATATTAATCTTGGAAATTTTGGCTTATTTTGAACAACGACCGCAACCCACTCCAGAAACGCCGGTTAAACCTAGAGAAAAGGCAGTGACTGTAGCCAGTAACAAAGAAGTGGTACCGCCAGAATTGATGAATGGCAGGGATATAGAAGTATTACGAAAAAAAATAGTCTTCTCTTTAGAGGGTGTAAAATCTTATTTGGCGCTAGAAACAAGGGATGCGTATCAAGAACAGCAATCCGAGATAAGCCTAAAGCAAACACGTGCGCTTAACACACTTGCGAGGTTAAGAAAGAAAGCCCGATCAGGGGGAATGGCGATTCGCTATGAAGATCTATTTTCTCGTATCGACAAAGACATTATTTTATTAGTTGATTTTAACGACGCTCTTTCCATGGCGCTTGCGGAACAAAACCGAGAAATTTACGATCGACTAATGACTGATATACAAAATCCGGAACTAACCTATGAATCGCTGGAAGGACTTTCTGAACAAGTAAAAATTCTATCACAGAAAATAGAAGAGGAAAATAACTTTTTGTTAGAAAAAAAAGCGCGTGCGCAAAAGGCGCTCAAGAGGATTGACAAGAATTTGGATGATGTGGAATCGCAAATTGCCGCGCCTGAAGAAAAAAGGCAACAAGCCTTTTTTAAACAACAACAAGAGGAAATCAAACAAAAAGCTGAGCAAGAACAAAAAGAGCTGGATAAAAAGAAATGGCAGGAAGAAAAGAAGCAAAGAAAGCTCAGTAAAATGGAAGAAATGAAGAAAAGTAAAGAGGAAGAGAAGAAAAAAGAAAAAAAATATTCTGAGAGAAAAAGAAAAGGGAAAGAGCCTGTCGCGAAAAAAATGAAGAAATGGGAACCTTATCTCGATGCATTGCGTTCCGACGTAGATCTTTTAGAGAATATCCTTGATGCTGATAAAATTAATCTATACCTAGCAGATCCTAAAATCTTACTTCAATGCCAATTTTATGGCAGTTGTTATTATGTGATGCGTATTTTTCATCGTCTTTCAAAAATGAATAAGTTCGGGCTCGGCAACTATGCACCATGTTCTGCTGATGAAGCTATGCAGATGAGAAATGCGATTATGCACCAATATGAAACATGGTTTTCTAACCCTGAACAAATGATTGCAATTGCAAGAGAAGTCGTTCGTAAATTAAGGCATACCTGCGATGCGTTGAGCCGAGGCGAACCCGCGCAACAAATGGATATTTCCATCCGTCTTCCAGAGAATATTGGCTATTCTAGAATAAAAATTTTAGATAGACTCTATGAAGATTATTTGAAAGTTTCTGAGGAAGCAGTGCGCTTAGCTCTAGAGGGTAAATACGATTTCTCACAGCCATTTCATGGCATTTTAAAAGCGTTTAATTTTATGCTGGGTCAAGTATTGAAGGATTTTAATATTCGGGATAATCCATTTGCAGCACACCGTAATGATATTGGCCATCGTTTTGATACGGATGTTGAGGCAGAAGATGGCAAGGGCTTATCGGAAGAAGTTAACCGCTGGGTTTTATTTGAGCTCTGTAAAGCACCGGTAATGCAACACTTAGCCATACTGGTGAATGAGTGTCAGCAACGAGCAGGAGTGAATTTAGCGCTTGATTCGCAGGGCGCTGCTTCTTCCAGTAGTCAGTCAAGTTCTAATGCGGGTGAATTCCCCCGGTTTTTTGCCTATCAAGAAGGGTCGGGATCTTCTGCTATGCAAAGTAGCAGTTCGATCACCCATAGGCCCCGGGCGAGCAAGCATTAAAAACAGTGCAAAATCAGCGCATCTTGATTTTAAGCTGTTGCCAATGCTATTCTTATCACCCTATCTAGGCACGTAGCTCAGTGGTAGAGCACCACCTTGACATGGTGGTGGTCGGTGGTTCGATCCCACTCGTGCCTACCAAATACCCCAATAAACGATGGATACGACTATGCCTACTATTACCTTGCCCGATAATCGCCAATTGTCCTTTGAAAATGCCGTGACGGTAGAAACCGTGGTGGCGGATATTGGTTCAGGTTTAGCCAAAGCGGCATTGGCTGCCAAGGTGAATGATGTCCTGGTGGATTTAAGTCATGTCATCGAAAAAGACGCTACTTTAAAGGTTATTACCGCCAAGGATCCAGAAGGCGTGGAAGTGTTACGCCATTCAACGGCACATCTATTGGCGCAGGCCGTTAAAACTTTATTTCCCAGTGCACAGGTAACCATTGGCCCGGTCATTGAGGATGGATTTTATTATGACTTTGCTTTTGAACGCAGTTTTACCCCTGAAGATTTAATTGCTATAGAAGCGAAAATGCACGAATTGGCAGCCAAAGACTATACGGTAACACGTACCGTCATGGGTCGTGATGAAGCCATTGCCTTTTTTCGCAACCTCGGCGAAGACTATAAGGCACAAATTATAGAAGATATTCCCGCCACAGAAACCTTGTCTTTGTACCAACAGGGTGATTTTGTGGATTTATGCAGAGGGCCTCACGTCCCTAATACACGCCATTTAAAAGCCTTTAAATTGATGAAATTGGCGGGCGCTTATTGGCGCGGTGATTCCAACAATGCCATGCTGCAACGTATTTATGGTACTGCCTGGGCGGATGAAAAAGCCTTGGCTGCTTATTTGTATCGTTTGGAAGAAGCTGAAAAACGCGATCACCGTAAATTAGGCAAATTACTGGATCTTTTTCATACGCAGGAAGAAGCGCCGGGCATGGTATTTTGGCATGCCAAAGGTTGGAAACTGTATAGAGTGGTGGAAGATTATATACGCAATAAATTAAACCATTATGATTATCAAGAAGTGCGTACACCTCAAATCGTCGATAAAATTCTCTGGGAAAAATCGGGCCATTGGGCGCAATACCGGGAAGAAATGTGGGTGACTTCAACCGAAAATCGTGAATATGCTATCAAGCCGATGAATTGTCCTTTGCATGTGCAAATTTTCAAACAAGGGATACACAGCTATCGAGATTTACCGCTGCGCTTGGCAGAATTTGGCTCTTGCCATCGCAATGAACCTTCGGGCACCTTGCATGGGTTGATGCGGGTGCGTAATTTCACCCAAGATGATGCGCATTTGTTTATTCGTGAAGATCAAATCGAAGCCGAAGCCACCAAGTTATTGGATTTGGTGTATGAGGTATACCGCGATTTTGGTTTTGATGATATTAGCTGTAAGTTGTCAACGCGCCCTGCAAAACGTATTGGCGATGATACGGTGTGGGATAAAGCGGAAGAGGCTTTGCAAAGGGTTTTGAATAAAAAGGGTGTGGAATGGACCTTGCAACCGGGCGACGGTGCTTTTTATGGCCCTAAAATCGATTTTAAACTAAGGGATTGTCTTGGGCGGGAATGGCAATGCGGTACGGTGCAATTAGACCGCCAAACCCCAGAGCGTCTAGATGCCTCTTATATTGATGAGGCGGGCAATAAGGTTGTCCCTATCATGCTGCACCGTGCCATATTGGGTTCGATGGAGCGTTTTGTTGGTGTTTTGATAGAACATTTTGCCGGCAAATTTCCGGCCTGGTTAGCACCGGTTCAAGCCACTATTTTAACGGTGACGGATAAACAGAGTGAATATGCTCAAAAAATATACGAAAACTTAAAAAAACAAGGTGTTCGGGTGGAAAAAGACTTGCGTAATGAGAAGATAGGCTTTAAAATCCGCGAGCACACACTGCAAAAAGTGCCTTATTTGCTCATTATAGGCGATAAAGAAGTCAGCTCCAGCCAAATCACCCTGAGGTCTCGCTCTGGCGAAGATTTAGGTGCTATGTCTTTGGCTGATTTTATGTCTTTGTTACAACAGGAAATTGCCTTGTTGGGACGAGGCAAGAGCGGATAAACAGGGTTTTGTGGTAAAGAATTGCTCAGCGCTTGGAGTTTGGTGAAAGTGCAGATTTGGATGCAGGTTGCGTGAAAAGCGCTAGCGAAAAAGCGGAGTTGACATAAGCGTCAATGAGCATTTTCGCTAGCGCTTTTCACGCAAGATGCGCCAAATATGCGCTTTCCAAGTGAAAAGGCTGGGTGTAATAACCATTACGGGGGAATTTGAGATTAGTACAAAGCAAACAGCGGTCAAAACGCGAATTAACGAGGAGATTAGGGCTAAAGAAGTACGTGTCATCGATGAAAATGGAGATCAAGCGGGTATTTTAAGCTTAAGCGAAGCACTACAACGTGCAACGCTGCTGGGTCTGGATTTAGTCGAAGTATCGCCTACTGCTGTGCCACCTGTTTGTAGGATCATGAATTATGGTAAGTATATCTACCAGCAAAAGAAAAATGCTGCGGATTCAAAGAAAAAACAACATAAGGTCAAGATCAAAGAAATCAAATTCCGTCCAGTAACGGATGATGGAGATTATCAGGTCAAGCTACGCAACCTGATACGTTTCCTAGAGGAAGGGGATAAAACCAAGATCACGGTGCGCTTTAGAGGCCGTGAATTAGCACATAGGGAATTAGGCTTAGAATTGTTAAAACGCATCAGTGAAGATTTAGCAGAATATGGTGTGGTGGAACAATTTCCTAAGATGGAAGGGAAGCAAATGGCGATGCTCTTGGGCCCCAAGAAGAAACAACAATCGACCCAATAGGGTCTTAATGCGGAGTTATGACGATGTCAAAACTAAAAACCAAAAGTGGCGCTAAAAAGCGCTTTAGAGCTCGAGCCAATGGCTACAAGTACCGTAACGCGGAGCGTTCGCATATTCTGACCAAGAAGACGCAGAAACGCAAACGTCAGCATAGAGGGCAAGATAGCATCAGTGCAGCTGATGTGCGTTCTATCCGTCGCATGTTAACCGGCAGTTAAAGGGGGAATTCCATGGCAAGAGTAAAACGTGGTGTTGTGGCCAGGGCCCGACACAAAAAGATATTAAAACAAGCCAAAGGTTATAGAGGCGCTAGAAGCCGCGTCTATAGAGTGGCAAAACAAGCGGTTATCAAAGCCGGTCAATACGCTTATCGCGATCGCAGACAACGTAAACGTGATTTTAGAGGCTTGTGGATTGTCCGTATCAATGCGGCCGCGAGAGAGTTTGGCTTAACTTACAGCCAATTCATGAATGGCTTGAAAAAAGCGGCTATCGAGATCGATCGCAAAGTATTAGCAGAGTTGGCGGTCAATCAAAAAGAAGCTTTTGCAGCGATTGTCGAACAGTCTAAAGCGGCTTTAGCACAGGCTTAATCGGTTGCTATGCAATCTTTTGAAGCTATCCTAACCGATGCACGTGAACAATGTGAGGCCGCCGTAGACTTAGCGGCGGTAGAACAGCTTCGCGTGCAATTTCTCGGCAAAAAAGGCATTGTCACGGAATTAATGAAGACGATGGCAACGCTTGTGCCTGAAGAGCGCCCAGCTTATGGTCAAAAAGTTAATGATTTAAAAGTCGCGATTCAATCTTTATTACAAATCAAGCAAGATTACTTCAAAACGAGCGCGTTAAATGCTGCTTTAGAACGTGATGCAGTGGATACATCTTTACCCGGGCGAAGTTCTGGCATAGGGCATTTGCATCCTGTTACCCAAACACGCTTACGCATAGAAGCTTTTTTTAGCAGTATGGGATTTGATATTGTATCGGGCCCAGAAATTGAAGATGAGCATCATAATTTTGATGCCCTGAATATTCCCGCACACCATCCAGCGCGTGCTGCGCACGATACTTTTTATTTAGAAGATGGCCATTTACTGCGTACGCACACCTCGCCGGTACAAATTCGCTATATGAAAACGCATAAACCGCCTTTTAGAATGGTTGCGCCAGGACGTGTCTATCGATGCGATAGTGACATGACGCATACGCCCATGTTTCATCAATTAGAAGCCTTGTTGGTAGATGAGCACAGCACCTTTGCAGATTTAAAAGGTTTGCTGCAAACATTTTTAGAAGCATTTTTTGAACAAGCCGTTATTTTACGGTTAAGACCTTCTTATTTCCCCTTCACGGAGCCTTCTGCGGAAGTAGACATACAATGTGTCAAATGCAAGGGTGAGGGGTGTAGGACCTGTGGTCAATCGGGATGGTTAGAAATATTAGGTTGTGGTATGGTGCATCCACAAGTATTGGCGAATGTGGGCATAGACAGTGAACGGTACAGCGGTTTTGCTATCGGCATGGGGATAGATCGCCTAACCATGTTGCGTTATGAAATTCCCGATCTGCGTTTATTATTTGAAAATGATAGTCGGTTTTTAAAACAATTTTAGGGCTAAAATATACTCATAGCGATTTGGTTTTAGGGTAGGCGCCGAGCTCTCGAGCGTCAGGAGTGTAGTAACCTACATGACTGGCGCGAGACGGGCGAAGGCAACACCCCCTAAAACCTAAGCGTGAAGAGTATAGTTGAAAATGCGAAGAAAGCTTTGTGTTTTCAAGTATGTTTTGTATGTAGTGATTGTACTTAAGATAGCGGTATATTAGCTTCTTGTACGCGGGGTCCTGTCACCGTGATGCACCCCGTCGTGCTCATACTTGCGCGCGCCGGGGGCCCCATCACGTGCCACCCCGCTGCAGAGCTGGGCTTTGTTTTGAGAGATTCATTGCCCTATATACGGAATTTATATTTCTTATGAAAATAGAACAGGAATAACAGTATGCGGTTAATGATGCTAGGTTGCCCAGGTGCCGGTAAAGGAACGCAAGCGCAATTCATTGCGCGCGATTACCATATTCCACAGATTTCCACGGGTGAAATGCTGCGTCAAGCCGTGGCCGCGGGAACCCCTTTAGGCTTAAAAGCACAAACGATCATGCAAGCCGGCAAATTGGTACCAGACGATTTGATCATTGATTTGGTGAAAGTGCGTATTGCGCAATCGGACTGTGCGGAGGGTTTTATACTGGATGGTTTTCCACGTACTTTGCCGCAAGCAGAAGCCCTAATAGAGGCTGCGATTGCTTTGGATGTTGTCCTAGAATTAAGCCTGGAAGATGAGGAGATTGTCCATAGAATGAGTGGCCGTCTCGTGCACGCCGCTTCGGGTCGTGTCTATCACCGTGAATTTAATCCGCCTAAAGTGGCGATGAAAGACGATGTGACCGGTGAACCCTTAATGCAGCGTGATGACGACAAGGAAGAAACCGTACGCAAACGTATTGATGTTTATCATGCGCAAACCAAACCCTTAATTGATTTTTATCAACATTTTCCGAAAAATGCGCCTATTCCTGCGCCCAAGTTTTGCCAAGTATCGGGTTTGGGTACGGTAGAAGAAGTGGCAATGCGTATTCATCAGAGTTTGCAGAAGTTGGGGTTTTAAAAGAACAAATGGATTTCCTTCAAAACTTCGTTTAATATGGAATCATATTCCATATTAAACGAAAAGAGTATGTACCCACACACTTTTTCTTCTCCTCATACCGTAGCAAAGCCATTTTATTTTTGCAATCCTCTCAGTTCGCATCTTGAAGTGCTTTCGATTTATACATAAAAAATACAGGGTGCTTTTTCGCTTTAAAGAGTTTACAATCGAGACTATCTAATGGGTATAAAGGGAATAATGCTATGATCCATGAATTAAACGCACAAAATTTTGATGCTATCTTAGACCAACACGACACGGTTGTGATCGATTTTTGGGCACCTTGGTGCCAACCGTGCCTCGCTTTCAAACCCATTTTTAATCGTGTAGCCGATCAATTCCCCAAGGTGTGTTTTGCCAGTGTCAATGTAGAAGCTGAAAAAGAGCTCGGCGCAGATTTTAATGTGCGCCAGATACCGCTTATCATGATTTTAAGGCAGCGTGTGGCGCTGTTTTCAGAAGCAGGAACCCTGACGCAGAGCGCCTTAGCCGATCTGGTCCAACAAGCTTTGGATTTGGATATGAGTGCTTTGCAAGCTGAGCTCAAACACGGTGATGAGGCTTAGATGGCTGCGATTGCATCTCTGGATTTACTTGAGCCTCGAGTCAGATGAAAACAGGCGTGGTCTTAGCCAATCTGGGAACCCCTGCAGCACCTACTTCACGAGCCATTCGTCGCTTTTTACGGCGATTTTTGCAAGATAAGCGCATCATCCAAGAAGTGCCTCCCTGGTTATGGCGCATTCTCTTGGAGGCGGTTATTTTGCCTTTTAGGCCAGCTAAATTAACTCACCAATACCAACAAATTTGGACCGATGAAGGTTCACCCTTACTGGTTTATAGCTTGAAGCAGCGGCAAGCCCTAAATGAAGCCCTGAGGGCTGATAACATCATCGTCGCTTTAGCCATGACCTATGGTGAGCCGAGCTTTGAGCAAGCCTTAGATGTTTTGGAAGAAGCAGGGGTAAAACGTGTCATCGTGCTACCTTTGTATCCCCAATATTCCAGCACCACCACCGCAGCCGTTTTTGATGGTTTGGCACGTGCCTTAAGCGCTAAAATGAGCTTGCCGGAAATGGTCTTTGTGGCTGATTATCACCAACACCCTTTGTACGTAGAAGCCATCAGTCTTAGCATCGCTAATCATTGGCGCGTACACGGTAGGGGAGAATTATTGGTATTTTCATTTCATGGCCTTCCTTTGTCTTATTGCAAACGCGGTGATCCTTATGCAACAGCCTGCGAAGAAACGGTTGGTGCGGTGGTGAATGCGCTGCAATTAAAAGAGGGTGAATACGCCTTAAGTTATCAGTCCCGTTTGGGGTATAAACCCTGGTTACAGCCTTATACCATTGATTTTGTAGCGCAAAAAGCGCGTGAAGGGGTTAAAAGAATCGATGTGATTGCACCGGGCTTTGCCACAGATTGTTTGGAAACCTTGGAAGAATTAGAAGTGCAAAATAACCAGGCTTTTTTGGAAGCCGGAGGCGAGGTTTTTCACTATATTCCGGCTTTAAATGATAATGCGGATCACATTGCTTTATTAACCGCTTTAGTGCGAGAACGTTTATAAGTAGCGGATAGCGTGAGCCCTTAAAACTTATCCGCCGGGCGGCCTAGGTGTAGGTGTCATTGTATTGGTGTTAGATTTTTTTTGTTGGAGTTGATGCTGTAATTGGTTTTGCAATTGCGGTTTAGCGTGCGTGTTTTCTGCGGTATTCGCTGCCACATTGGGATCCATTCCCGTCATTTTAGATGTCAAAGGATGTGCAGGCAAGCGCGTAGGCGTATTTCCCGCTGAAGCGGTTCTTGTTGGTAAAATATTCGTCGCAAATTTAACGACCCGTTGTTGTATTTTGCGCAAGGTCTCTTTTAATTTTTTATCATTGTGTTTTTCACGTTCTTTTTTACGTAGCGCATCTTGCAGTTCTTGAGGACTTGCTTTTTCAACGCTATCACTTTTTTCTACGGCTTGTTTTGCTTTATTTTTTTTACGTTCCTGCTGATGGGCACGTTTTTTTTCTTTAAGCCTTTTACTGTCTTTGGCATTTTCTTTGATGCTAATGACTTTATTGTCAGTTTTCGAGATAATTGCCTTATTATCGCCGTTGCGATCAGGCGTACTGGTACCAGGCAGGATGGGACCCTTGGGTTTAGAATCATCAGTCATAATCTTTTACCAAAATAGCTTCTTTAACAAAATTATACCATAAAAAAAGGCGGCCTAAGCCGCCTTTTACAGAGTATAATCGACTAAACGACCATATCTTTCAATTTCTTCAAGGCTTTTATTTTCACCACATTACGAGCTGGTTTAGCCTTAAACATGGTTTCTTCACCGGTGAAAGGATTGATTCCTTTACGAGCCTTGGTGGCGGGTTTACGCACAACTTTAATCTTTAACAAGCCTGGCAGGGCAAATTCACCAGCAGCTTTGCTTTTGACACAGCCATTAATGATATCAGCCAAACCGGCAAACACAGCGGAGACTTGTTTTTTGCTGACATCAGCAAATTCAGCCAAAGTGGCCAAGATTTCTGTTTTGGTAGGCGCTTCTTTGTAAGTCTTGTTCAAGCTAGCTGGTGCCGCTTTGCGCGCAACAGGTTTAGCTTTAGGGGATGTTTTTTTGACGGTGCGCGTAGCTTTTTTAGCTTTAACTGCAGTTTTCTTAGCCTTCCCGGCTGGTTTTTTCGATTTTAGTGCCATGTTTAATTCCTCTAACAATATGCAAATGACATTTACTTCCCTGTTATACCCAATCATAGTGGCTTTTCAGGCTTACTTAAAAACGAAGCTCATCGGGCCTAAAAATCACGACGCTGAGTATATACCTTCGTTTTTAGGTAAAAACAAAGGTTAAACAGAGATCCGAGAAAATAAGATACCTGTCTCTTATACACATCTGACGCTGCCGACGACTAGTCGAGTGTAGTAGTCGGGGGGGGGGGGGTGGGTAAAGAGG
>CAMFJO010000007.1 GCA_945956945.1 uncultured Legionellales bacterium
TAACAGCGCTTTTTGTCGAGGCACCTTCCCCATCTGTTCTGAGCGACGGGTTTCTCAAGCAAATCAGCAAATGCAGTGAACGCCCTTTCTATGATGTGTTTACTACTGCTGAACTTGCCGATGCCGCAAAGCGCAGTGAAGCACAGAAAGCTGCTGCAGATGCACAAGCAAAAGCAGATAAAAACGATCCGCGTGCTGAAGCATCACCGGCTGCAGCTATGGTAGCCATTTCCTCCGCTACGGGGAATGATTACAAATTTGGATTTATGTCAGCTCCAGCCTATTGTGCTGCTTTTACGTGTGTTAGTTCTCAAGCAACACCCATGACGGTATCTCCAGAACAAAGCCGCAAACGGGATGCAAGTAGCGTACAAGCACTGATCCAACGTGCCATTCCGGCTTCATCTGTTGCATCCAGTACGTCTGTGGCTTCGCCAGAAGCACCAAGACTTGGTTAAATGACCCGCTAGCCCATGCTCAAATTATTGAGCATGGGCTTTCTGGATACTTAATTTATAATAATGGATGTTAAAATGGCCACAACTCATGAAGAAACCAATAGCCTAGTCAATCAAAGTCAATTCCAACAAATCGATGAGATTATCGCCACAGCCGCACAACAAACTTCCGCAAGCGTGGTGGTTGTGCTGGACATCGATGGCGTTCAAGAAGGCGCCAGAGTTGCACTGGAAGATAAGCTTTTCAAGCATTTCCGGAATAATTTATTCTTCGTTCGATGGTTCAACGAAGAATGTTTGCCGAAATTCCTGCTAATACTAGAACGATTTACTTTAGATGGTATTCATTTTCCTTTAATGGGGCTTTCCTATGAAGAGAAAATAAAGGCATTGCTATCCTATTCTCAAGAAGAATGCAACAAAGCATTTCAAATCATCTTAGCGTCTCCTGATGCCCCCTATAGACTGATATTTTTAAATTTACAAAAAAAGCTTGCTGAAAAAAAAGAAGACCATACTGCACAAACAATAAAGATTTATTTACAAACACAAACTGCTTTCGTGTGTGCCATGCATTTAAGTGCCGCCGTATGCATTGGCGATGATCTGCTTCTGGGAGAACCTGGTGAACAAGCGCACCCAGCATTAGAGCAACTTTATCAAAAATACCAACATACAGAACAGAATAAATTTTTGCTCTTTAATCTCACTTCTCGCACCCCCGCTATGGCCCATGTTTTTAAGCTTCAATTGGATAGGACCTTTGGCGAAACCACTATACACAGCCTAGAAGAACAACAGCTAGTCTATAACCATAATGAAGAACTTCTTCCCCATTACACGACTTGTGCGACAGGAAATGTTATAGCGGCATCTCGACATAAGAAACATAAAGTAACCTATAGTTTTCTCTTACAAAATAATTTGCTAGAGGATTTACCAGCACATCCCCTCAGTATTATTTTTGTCGATGACAAACAAGAATACCTAGATGACATGCAACAACTCGCTAATTATTATGCGATACAAACAGAAACCCTCCCCCAGAACCATATTAGAGTAATTCCCTTTCATTTTTCTTATAATAAAAGCACCAATACGATCCTAAGTTATGTCGATAAAAAATTTAATACGACTTCGTCCTTGGATCTTGCCCTAAAAATACAAGACTATGTAGAAATTGCCGAAAAAATACAAGACCCCGACGCCAAAGAAGTGGTGCTTCAATATGTGCGACCCTTTCTCTTTTATCTTGCTACCCAGGTTTCAGCTAGTCCGATAAATGCCTTTGGTGCAGAATACTCCTCCCCCACTCTGAGCACTGCTGCAAGCAGCTTTGTAGCGCAACCACGTGGCCACCCGGTCAAAAAACAGAAACGCTCTCATGAAACAGAATTATTTGCGACTCTCACACTCACCCCGACTTCCTAGCCCCCATTCTAAGATCAGCAACAAGGGATCGTTTTGGTGAAGAAACGATCCTTTATTTATAAATTGTATATTATTAATACCGATCTGAGGCTTTTGTTTATTTTTTGTCTTTTTTATAGCTATTAAGCGCCTTTTTAGAGTATCATTGCCAATATTTATCACCGAGTACTTTGTCGCCATGAAGACCGCACCGACACCATTAATAGCCTCATTACAACATAAAAAATGGACGATTCGTTTTCTATTAGTGGCTACCGTGGCAGCAGGGACTATGGCCGCCGATATGTACGTGCCTTCTCTGCCTTCCATCGTTCAATCCCTACAAACTTCTACCCAAGCGGTGAAATGGACTATTTCCATCTACTTATTAGGGTTTGCCAGCTTACAATTGGTTTATGGCCCTTTATCCGATCGCTTTGGCCGCAAACCCATTTTGTTATGGGGGTTTGGCATTGGCATTATGGGAAGTTTATTGTGCACATTAGCCCATACGATTAGCTTATTGCTCCTAGGTCGTTTGATACAAGGCATGGGCGTAGGTTCCTATGCCACCTTGATTCGCAGTATTGCACAGGATATCTACCACGGCGAACCCGAAAATTTATCCAAAGCGATTTCTTCTTTAGCGATGATATTTAGCATCGCCCCTATCATAGCGCCCGTATTCGGCGGTTATTTACAACAGTATTGGGGTTGGCACAGTGTGTTCATCGTTTTTTGTATTTATCTCACCCTCATCGGTATACTGGTTTATTTTCAATTACCAGAAACGCATATAGAACGCGATAAACACGCCCTACATTTGTCTAAACTATTGGCTTTGTATAAAAAAATGTTGTGCACCCCCTCTTTTATCGTCTTTTCCATCTTAAGTGGTGTGTCTTTTGGCGGCATCATAGCCTATTACGCTATCAGCCCTTTTTTGTATCAAACTCAACTGGGTTTGAGCGCCGTACAATATGGTTGGTTAGCTTTAGCCACTGCTCTGGCTTTAGTAGTGAGTAGAGCTTTAAACATCCTATTGGCAAAGCGTTGGGGAATCCCAGAGCGATTAAGGATAGGTTTATTTTTTTTATGCTTAGGTCCGACTATCATGGTGATATTGGTCTTATGCCATTATTTTAACATCGCCGTCATTGTATTACCCTATCTATCGTTTATGTTAGGTTCGGGGATTGTATTACCCAATGCCATGGTGTGCGCACTCAATGAATTTAATCATGCCAAAGGCAGTGCGGCAGGTCTGTTTAGTTTATGCCAATTGTGCATCGTCTTTACCCTCAGTATGATCGCCTCGCATTTGAGCAATCAAAATCAAATGGGCTTAGCTTTATTACTATTCCTTAGCGCCTTATTGGCCCAATGTTTATATTTCCTCTATTGCAATTATTTAAAAGGTCATTCTCATGAAAAAAAAAGCGTTGATCAGCGTTTCGGATAAAACGGGTTTAATTGAATTAGCCAAAGCACTCGTTGAAAATAACATTGAAATATTGTCGACTGGCGGCACGGCTTCTTATTTGCGAGAACATCATTTACCCATTAGCGATGTATCCCAATACACAGGCTTTCCAGAAATCATGCAAGGGCGTGTTAAAACATTGCACCCCAAAATCCATGGCGGCATTCTAGGACGCTTGCCAGAAGATCAAACCATTATGGCTGAACGGCATATTGATCCCATCGATTATGTGATTGTCAATTTATATCCTTTTAAGGAAACCATCGCTAAAGAAGGCTGTACGATAGACGATGCCATAGAAAACATTGACATCGGTGGCCCTACTTTAATTCGGGCAGCCGCAAAAAATAGGCAGCGTGTTGGTGTGTTCGTCGATCCTCACGATTATACTTTGTTAATAACGGCTTTAAAAAACAAAAGCGATCTGTCAGACGAAGAACGTTGGCAATTGGCCGGCAAAGCTTTTGCGCACACGGCACAATACGATTGCTTAATTGCGCAATACTTCTCGCAAAAAGATACGGCAGTGCCTACTCTACCCAAGACTCTACCATTCAATCTGCAGCAAAAACAAATCCTGCGTTATGGTGAAAACAGCCATCAACAAGCAGGGCTTTATATAACAACAGAAGAAAAAAACACTTTGGCCAATAGCTTAGTATTACAAGGTAAAGCTTTATCCTACAACAATTTGGCGGATAGCGATGCTGCCTGGGCGTGCTTGGTTGCTTTAGGTCAAAATAAAAAAGCCTGCGTCATCGTTAAACATGCCAATCCCTGTGGCGTTGCCAAAGCCGATACGCTCACAGAAGCGTATCAAAAAGCCTATGCTTGTGATCCTACTTCCGCCTTCGGCGGTATTATTGCCTTGAATGACACCGTCACAGAATCTTTGGCACAAACCATACTGACACAACAATTTGTCGAAGTGATTTTGGCACCTTCTTTTGAAACCAATGCTTTAACGGTTTTACAACAAAAACCCAATATACGTTGTCTGCAAGTCGCATTATGCGATCAAAGACCTTCTTATGAATTAAAAGCCATCTCCGGTGGTTACCTGGTACAAACACTCGATACGCTTTTATTTTCGGAAAGCGAACTCAGAGTCGTTACTGCGATAGAACCCACTGCACAACAATGGCAAGATTTAAAATTTGCCTGGTGTGTGGCTAAATATGTTAAGTCGAATGCCATCGTTTATGCCAGTCACGAACAAACTTTGGGTATCGGTGCGGGACAAATGAGTCGCATAGACAGTGCGCGTATTGCGGCTCTTAAAGCCCATGATGCCCACTTAAATTTACACGGCGCGGTAATGGCTTCCGATGCTTTTTTCCCTTTTAGTGATAGTGTGGAAAGTGCCAAGGCAGCTGGTATTAGCGCCATTATTCAACCTGGCGGTGCAATGCGAGATGAAGCCATTATTGCACGTGCCAATGAGTTAGAGCTTGCCATGGTATTTACGGGCATGCGACATTTTAAACATTAATGATTTACCCTAACCGCAGAGAAAACGATGAAAAAAGTACTGATCATTGGTCAAGGTGGCCGAGAACATGCATTGGCATGGAAATTACAGCAATCCCCTGAGGTCTCGCAGATTTTTGTGGCTCCAGGTAATGCCGGCACAGCACTAGAACCCGGTATGACCAATATAAACATTGAGGCAACCGACGTTACTGCCTTATTAGAATTCGCGCAAACACACCAAATCGATCTCACCATAGTAGGCCCCGAAGCACCTCTTGCTGCAGGTGTCGTTGATACATTTCGCGCCCACGACTTGGCCATTTTTGGACCTACACAAAAAGCCGCGCTCTTAGAAACCTCTAAAGTATTCAGCAAAACTTTTATGGCGAAACACGGTATACCCACGGCTAGCTTTGCCCATTTTGACAATGCAGCGGCAGCAAAAGAGTATGCACGTCACCACACCTTGCCCTTGGTCGTCAAAGCTTCGGGGCTTATGGCTGGAAAAGGGGTCATTATTTGTGAAAATGAGCAAGAAGCCTTTGCCGCTATTGATGCCCTATTAATGGACAAAAATAGTGAAATTGTCATCGAAACTTTTTTACAGGGCGAAGAATTAAGTTTTATTGTCATGACCGATGGCGTGCATATCGTTCCTTTAGCCACCAGCCAGGATCACAAACGCCGCGATGACGGCGATAAAGGCCCTAATACCGGTGGTATGGGGGCTTATTCGCCAGTTTCTTGGGTAACACCGGCATTAGAAGAAAAAATATTAAATACTGTCATTAAGCCTACTTTAAGTGCTTTGGCAAAAGAAAATACATCTTACTGTGGTTTCTTGTATGCCGGATTGATGATTTCCCCTAGCGGTGATATCCAAGTTCTAGAATTTAACTGCAGGTTAGGCGATCCCGAAACACAAGCCTTACTACCGCGACTAAAAACAGATCTTTTTGCACTTTGTTGGGCCACAACCCATAGTCAACTTCAAGACAAATGTGTAGAATGGGATGATAGAGTGGCGGTATCTGTGGTGCTGTGTGCATCGGGATACCCAGGCCCAGTTAAGCGCGGTGATACCATTCACCATTACAGGGTTGACTGTGATGAAGCAGTGAAATTCTTTGTTTCGGGTGCAAAAAATCAGGAACAACAATTAATAACTGCTGGTGGACGGGTATTATGCATTAGCGCATTGGGCAAAACAGTGCATGAAGCACGAGCTAGAGCACTCTATTGGGCAGAACAGGTCACTTGGCCTGGCAAGTTTTACCGTAAGGATATTGGTTGGCGCGCTGTCGAGAGGGAATAACATGACGCTACAAGTAAATACCCCGAGAGACATTAAACCCACTTTTGTAGGCAATTCACTGCTGAGTGAAGAAGCGCAAGCTCTATTGAAAACCCATGCAACCCCTTCCAAGCAACAAAGTTTAAAAGACATCACTAAAAATGGCCAACCCTTAAGCACTTTGCAAAAACGCTATAAGTCTAAAACCTTTATTCCCGAACAAGGGGTAAACCCTTTAGCGGCGGCTGCCAGCGCTTTATTTTCATTGGCCAGTCGATTCAGGCAGTTGGACGATTACCCTAAAATAGAGGGCCTGCACGCCAATCTTGTTCATGAAGTCAATGCTTTTATTTGGAGTGCGCAGCGCCGCTCTTACAGCGACGATGAAGTCCTGGTGGCCCGTTATACCATTTGTGCCACTTTAGATGAAATCATTCAAAATACGGCTTGGGGCAAACAAGCCAAATGGCATGAGAACAATCTATTAACCTATTTTCAGGGGGAAGCCTGGGGCGGAGAACGCTTTTTTATTATCTTAGAAAAATTATACGAATACCCTGAAACCTATATCGATCTCTTGGAATTTATTTACTTATGTCTTTCCAGTGGATTTGAAGGGCAATTTCGTGTTTTTGAAAATGGTAAATTACAATTACAAGCCATTATAGACAATCTCTATCAACTTATTCGCAAACAACGGTGTTATTATTCACACCAACTTAGCCACAAACAAGAAGCTTATAAACGCCTCAGTGAGAAACCCAGAGCCTTATCTCCCTTGTGGGTTATTTTATCCTCTTCTGCGGCAATACTGCTGATGTTATATTGTGGCGCTAATTATTTGATGCATGCGACCTCTCAGCCCTTGTATTCCGCTCTAGACGAGTTAACTGCGATTCAGGGCGCACCCACTACGGAGGGCATGAAATGAAAACATTGATCCCAGAAGAAAAAGTAAAACCGCAATTTAAATTTGCCACCGAATTAACCGTCCTAGAAAAAACATTTGCCGGCGCTATAGAATTCTTAAGAAATACCAAGGTAGATGCCGATCCCAAAGGAAAAGCTTTATTTGATTTACCGTGGTTCTTGGTACTCGGCGGACCACAGACTGGCAAATCCTCTTTATTGGCGCATTCTAGTTTAAATTTTATCTTAACCAAA
Organism: uncultured Legionellales bacterium; assembly: GCA_945956945.1. GTDB lineage: Bacteria > Pseudomonadota > Gammaproteobacteria > UBA1113 > UBA1113 > VFKP01. Next base: position 7,283 of record CAMFJO010000007.1, read on the forward strand.
AAATCGTCCTTGCCAGGACACACCATTCCCACGACGCGTCATTGCGATTTGTGGGTATCACGTGAGGCGGTTTTTTTTGATACCTCTGGGCAATTTACTTTACACGATGCGGCCCATCAAGGCAGTGCGCAACTATGGGAATATTTTCTTGAACTGCTATTCAAAGAAAAGAAAGCACCTATACAAGGTATTATTTTGACTTTAAGCCTGGAACGCTTGGCATTACAAAGTAAAGAGGAGCAATCCTGGCATTTTCAAAATATCTCGGAACGTTTGCAAGAATTAAAAGCAAAACAAACACACACCGCCCCTATTTATCTGTTATTGACCAAGGCGGATTGTTTAGCTGGCTTCAGTGAGTATTTTGATGATTTATCACCGGAGGAACGCGAGCAACCTTGGGGCTTGAGTTTTAATGAAGATGAATTAAGTTCAGCGCAAACCTTATTAGATACTTTTACCTTAAAATTTAATAGCCTTATTCAAAACTTGAATGATCGCTTAATAACAAGATTACACAGTGAACGTGATTGGCACCGGCGTGCGTCTATTAAAGATTTTCCCTTACAGGTAGAAAGCCTGAAAAAGACATTGAGTTATTTTCTTCATAAGCAATTAGACAATTTTACTACTTTATCTACTTTTGTCCTAAGAGGTATTTATTTTACCAGCGCCATCCCAGAAGAACATATTATTGATAGATTGTTAAAACCTTTGTCTCAAAGTTTTTCTCTAACACACTACACCAGGCCATTATTGACACCGCAAAGACAAGCCAAAGAACCCTTTTTCATTAAAAACCTATTTAGAAAAATTATCCTTGCCGATCAAAGGATATTTAACTTACAAAAAAACCTGGTACAATTTAAACGTCAGCTATGGCAACGTAGAACCTTATTAACGGCGATTGCTGCCAGTATCATCGGCACCTTTTTCTATTGGGGCTATCATCTCTCACAAAATATCAATAATGTGGCTGTCGCTGAAAAAGCCATTACACGCTATCAATTTTTAACGGCTGAGATGCCCGTCAACTTATCACCACAACAGTCTTTCGCTGCTTTAGAAAGTTTATTTAGCATGCAAAATGCGCTGGATAAAACACGCTTGCCGAAGCTATTGCAATGGACTAATCGGCATCCTGATCTCTCCTCACAGCAAAAGATAATGTTAATCAATGGTATTCAAAAAATATTATCCTGGCAACTTGCGCAAATACTAGAAAAAGAGTTAACCCGCAAAAACCCTTCAGCAACCACGCTTTATGGCGCTTTAAAAACCTATCAGGCTATCAATTCTCCCCAACAGTTTGAAAAAGACTATGCGCAAAATTGGTTAACGCATTATTGGCAAGATACTTTCCATCCCAGTACAGCCGAACTACACACCATAGAAACGCAATTAAAAAATTTACCACAACTTCCCAAGGTAACATTGCCCGCCACCCTGCTCAAACAAGCGTATGATAATTTGGCGCAACAGCCACCAGAAAAACTCATTAATGCGATGGCTAATAATGAGTATGCATTACACCATGCGCCACTTATCATACAATTGCCTACGGATAATACCTTGTTCCAATTCAAGCTCAATGCAGATAATTACAGTATTCCGCCACAATTTACCAAAGAAAATTTCATGACGATGTACGATCGTGAATTACCTGCTGCATTGACACAATTGCAAAAGGGTCAATCTATTTTAAAAAATTACCCCGTAGAAACGCTTAATCGGGATGAACTCTTGCAGAAAGCCCGTGACGAGTATATGGCGCAATACATTGCCACCTGGCAAATGGTACCCCGCTCTATCCATTTGGATAACAGCACCGATCTCAATAGGATCCAAGAAACCCTCACACAAATGGTAGATCCTCATTCAACTTTCTCGACTTTCTTAAAAACCATACAAAATAATACCAATGTATTATACCAAGGCATGCCAACGCCCATTAGCCTGGCTTTTGACAACACCACTCTGGCCCCTGCCAATACGCTGGACAAAGATTGGTATCATGATTTAAGCCGTTTGAGTCATTTGGTGAGTAGCGTTAATAGCGCCACACGCCCCGAAGAAAAAGCCTTGTCCTTAGCACAATACCGCATGACCCATATGACTGAGGTAGATATTTTTTCAGATTTGCAAGACAAATCTACCGCCGTACCCGCTTCCTGGCAAGCCTGGAGCGAACAGTTATCGACGCAAACCTGGCAAAGATTATTAGTGCAAAGCCAAAATAGCATTGACTCCGCCTGGCGCGATCGTATTTTGCCTTCTTATAATAATCGTATAGCACGCCATTTTCCCATCGATGCCAATGCCAAAGAACCAATCGCCTTAAATGACTTTGAGTCTTTCTTTGCGCCCAAAGGTACTTTTAACGCGTTCTTGACTCAATATTTGGAACCTTTTATCGATAAGACAAACCCTACACACTGGCAAGCCAAAACCCGGGATGGTCAAGGCATCGCTTTATCAGAAGAAACGCTGCAAGCGCTAAGACAAGCCGATTTGATCACACAATTATTTTTTAAAGGTAAATCACACCTTGCGCCAGTGCAACTGGCTTTTGTTCCTACGCTGCCCAAAAATATTAAAACCGTTGCCATCAATGTTGATGATACCCTTACCGTTTACGATCAACAAAAAGCAAAGCCCGTCACACTCATGTGGCCTGATGGTAGCCATAAAGTGAGTTTAACCATAACGGATAATAACAACCAAACACAATCCTTAAACGCAGAAGGTTTATGGGCATGGGTACAATTGGTGAATCAAGGCGAATTAAAAAATACGGCGACACCCACAGAAATTGTTTTTAATCTCCCTATACAAGGTAAAAATAAGATCCAGTATACCCTTGCTACTTTGACGACGCCTATCAATCCTTTTGTTCCCGGCGTATTGCAAGGCGTCGTATTGCCGGAAAGCATTGGTTAAGCGCACATGCTTCCCTAAAGGCTTCATTAGTTCATCGTGTATAAAGTCGGTCCTTTACGAGCTTGAGTTTTTTCATTATCTTCACCTTGACTTGAATCTTTAAAGAAAGAAAATAATCCACAACATCCCTCGGTCTCATTCTTGTTTAAAGATGCGGTTTCTCCCTGGCCACTATTTTTGCAACGATTGCAGTCACATCCTGCATTACAAGCGACCACCAGCGCAGTGGTCGTAAACAAGGCACAACTCGCACCTGCGGCGACGCCGGCAAGGGCAGATTTAACAGCAAAACCTGTGCCAACACCGACTCCCACGCCGGTTGCAACGCCTGCACTACCACTGGCACACATTTCTTTATTATTTTTCATAAAACCTCCATAAGATTACTGTTTAAATACGGCTACTGCCGACACCCTCAAGGCGCACCGATATTACCTGAGTATAGCGGCCAAATGCAATCTAAGTCATTGAAAATAAGGCTTTTTGCATTTCAAGCACATTCTTATTATAATGGCTGATATTTTTTATGCTGAGTTTCCTTATGCTAACCCTATTACAAAATTGGCCCATCCTTATTTTTCCTGCCTTATTGCTGTTTTTATATTATTTACACAAAAAAACCGCTTTAAGCAGTAACTTACGTATTTTTATCAGTATGGTATTGGGCATTGCTGGAGGAATGTTGCTCAATTGTTTTTCCCCTGACTTAACTCCCTTCAGCCAAAAATTTATTGGCCAATCTTTAACTTTAGTCAGCGAAGGCTATTTGGCATTGTTAAAAATGCTGGTTTTACCTTTAATTTTAACGTCCATCATCCATGCCTTTATTCACATGGGTGATCACCCCGGTGAAATGATTGCCAAATTAATTTCCCGCTCTGTGGGTCTATTATTACTGTTAACCGCGATTGCTTCGGCGATTGGTATGGCAGTGGGTTTATGGTTGCATGTGGGACAAAAATTGTCTTTACCCATAGATGGTCCTGTGCCCACGCGTCACTACACCGGTTTAGTGGACACGCTCTTAGGCATGATCCCCAGTAATCCCATCGCTGCCATGAGCAATGAAAATACCGTCGCCATTGCCATTTTTGCCTGCTTATTGGGTATTAGCGCTTTGCAAATCTATAAGAAAGATAAAACCCACGCGGAAAATTTTAAAGAGTTTATTACCTCTACTTTTCACATGGTGAAACAACTGGCACGTTTAGTCATCCACACAACGCCTTATGGTGTCTTAGCTTTACTCGCTAAGATCAGCGCCACTCAAGGCGTACAGACTTTATTGGGTATTGCCAATTATTTTATTGCCGTTTATATCGCCATGATACTGGTATTTATCCTGCAGTTAACTTTAGTTGCCTTTACAACCCGCATGTCTTTCTGGACTTACCTTAAAAAAGCGTATCCAGTCTTATTGGTTGCTTTCACCACGCGCTCCAGTTTTGGCTGCTTACCCGTCACAGAAGAAACACTCCGCGATCGTTTTAAAACCTCGCAACTTGCCGCAAGCTTTGTTCCCAGTATGGGCGCAACCTTAGGCATGAGCGCATGTGCCGGAGTCTTTCCTGCTTTGTTGGTCGTGATGGCTTTGGCTGTCACCCATCAACCCATGACAGTATCGATATTTTTAATGGTGATGTTCATCAACACCATTGCTTCACTCGGCATTTCCGGTATTCCTGGAACCGCCTTTGTCGCCGCCACCGTTACGCTCACTGCCATGGGATTACCCTATGCTGTCGTCGGTTTGGTACAAGGTGTCGATAGCATCGTCGACATGGGCCGTACCGCAACCAATGTGAATGGGGTGATGACAACGGCAATTATCGTCGATAAAACATTAGAAGGCGTTGGCAAAAATTAAGTAGCATTTTTTTTACACCAGAAGATGCGTTCAACTGCATCAGTTCAATCAAGACGCGATTTGCGT
>CAMFJO010000008.1 GCA_945956945.1 uncultured Legionellales bacterium
GGCTGAGTCTGCCTAGAACCGATTCTACCATGTTATTTTAGCAGAATGTTTGCAAAAAGCAAGTAAAATGATAGTAAATTACTAAGATTGTGCGGGGTAAATGATTTATCCCTATTAATCAATTTGTTATATTGATAAATATATGGAACGTTATTATTCAAATTAGGAGATATTATAAAAGTCACTGTATAATATATGAACTTTATTAGGTTATTCCATATTTGAGGAAAATCTTTATTAAGTATTTCGGTACTTTGGCGAATATTATCTGGTCTTGGGTGATTAAGTGCTAAATAAACAAAATTTTCTTTTAATTATATGTTAATTTGTACATTTTGAATAAGCTTCTTTAAACCCAGACAGATCAAATATAACTTGTGTAAATCCATCTTTATATTTATATTTTACTACAAAATAAGAATTATTGCTAAATATTTTTATTAGATCTTCTTTCTCAAAAGTGGCTAGTAAAAATGGAAACAGGCCATTTTGGTTAATTCCACGCAGTTCATATGCAATATTATTCAAAATAATATAATTCTGTGACGCTTCTATATTTTCATTATGGTAATTGGACAGTATATCATACGCATCTGTTAGATCTGTTATTCCCGGAAATATGGCTATTCTATTTTTTAGGGTAGGGCTCCACAATATGGAAGAAAACTCACGTCCAGAACCAAGTTTACCACTCCAAAATAAGAAGCACCCAGTTTTGTTCTTATATACAGAAATCTTATTATTCCCATATTCACCAATTTTATATGTTTTCTCTTCACTATAAGGTTCTTTCTTAATTTGAGTTTCATCTAAATTTTGAGATAATTCTTTATTATCGATAGGTGATTCTATAATAGTTGGTAATGCATCAATAAGCCAGTCTGTTGGGATAGAAATAGTTGAGTCCCCTTGTTTCGCACTTGTCATTGTCGTGATTCCTACCAAATTAGCTTCTTTATCAAATAAACCACCGCCACTGGAACCACCTGCAGTTGATGTGTCAGTGAAAATATATTCATCCTGAATGTTAGATACTATTCCTTTTGATATAGTACGATTTTTTTCTCTTGGATTACCTATAGCATAGATTTCTTCTCCAATATGAAGGGTTGAACTTTTTCTAATAGGAACATATGGTGCATTAAGTTCTGGAACTAATAGGACACACAAATCTTTATCTTTATTCTGATATAATATAAAAGATGGGTAAATATTTTTATTATAATTAATCATTACAATATTTCCAGACATAACAACATGACAATTTGATACCAGTATATTCTTTCTCACCGCGACAGCGGAACCAAATGTAATTTCATTGCTATCACTTAATGAATATACAGAATATATAGCATTATTTGTTTTTTCATAAATCTCTTCTGCCGATAGAGCAAATGCAGATATTGCTGAAAAAATAAAAAGTAGGGCAAAAAACCGCATTAATATTTTTTTCATTTAAGCATAATGCCTCTCTGCTATTTTAATTAATTATAGTTTAATAGAGAGAGAAAAGACTTTTTATAAATTTATTATTAATTGTTTTCATTTTTATTTAACAAAAAAATTATTGATTATTTTTGATAGCTCAATTGAGGTGTTTTTGCTTTATTGCCTCCACAGGCAGATTCAAAATTAGTCTGTTTCTATCAATTTATTTTTTCTTATTTACCGATAGTCTTTAAAGAAGAAAATAACGCAGTGATATGATAAAACTTATCTAATTTAATTTGCAAAAAAATTATGAAGTAACTCGATATATGCCCTGTAATCTAGAGAAGGAAATAAATGTATTCTAACACCCACAGGTAGGAGAGTAGCTGCCATCGCAACAAACAGCTCTGCCAGCACTACAACCACAAACGCCGTCATGCCAGGAACAGCAGCCACTTCGATTTACCGTTTTAGTTTGATTAATATAAGAAATAAGGCTCACATTTTTTTCGTCATTAGCGTTTAAAAAACTTAAGTGATATTGCTGTGAGCAAAAAATGTCTTGTGCAGGGGATTGTTGTTCTGTCATCGTAGCAGCCTTGATTGCAAAAGACATTGAGAATAAGGTAACGATACTTAAAAAGTAGTTTTTATACATCTTTTAGTTCCTTCTAAAATAATGTTTAACCGTAGCACCCGTGTGCATCGAGTTTCCGCTTATCCTTCGCGTTATCGTAAATAATTGATTGAAAATGGTGGCCAGAGCGGGAATCGAACCTGCGACACAAGGATTTTCAGTCCTCTGCTCTACCGACTGAGCTATCTGGCCATGAATGCGTGGAGGGGCTTATTAAACCTTGATTGGGTAGCTGGCGTCAAGGGGGTAGGGCGAGGGAAAGCCCTATTTTTCCTTTTTTATCAACCTTAGCTTAAGTCAGCGGGGCTTGCTGAAAATAGGCGCATAGGAACTCTTATTGGATATTTCCAACAAAAACCTTCTGACCGGCCTCCCGATCTTAAAACGGTGAAATAGGGCGCTTGTTGTATTCTAAAAAAATGTATTCAAGTCGATTTACCCTTAAAATGCTTACTTCGTTCATATTTCAGACTATTTTAGCGCGGCGTTTATAGAAAGGTTAATTAAAGCACAAGATACACTGGTATAGAAGACGCATTCCTGCTATGATTATCCATTAGTAATAATGACTATTTTTTGCTCAGTGTTGAGCTAAGTCTTTCTTAATGAGGAGTAAATCATGTCCAAGAAGTTGGCGCAGGAGACATCTGCCGCGCACGTGGTCGGGTTACCGGGCATTGCCCCTTACCAAGCGAAAAAAAATGAAAAATACATGAACGAAGGGCAGCAACAGCATTTTCGGGCGATATTAACCGCCATCAAGCAGCAATTAATGGAAGGCAGCGATGCCACGGTAGAAAGTTTGCGCGGGGATGATAAAGAGTTGGCGGATCCAGCCGATAAAGCCACACGAGAAGAAATCATCGGTTTAATGTTACGTGCCAGCGATCGCGAAGGCAAATTGCTTCGTAAAACAGAAGAAGCCTTGCAGCGTTTGGACGATGGCGAGTATGGATACTGTGAAAGCTGTGGCGAGGAAATTGGCATCAAACGCCTGGAAGCAAGGCCCACCGCAACTTTATGCATTGATTGTAAAACCTTGGATGAAATTCGCGAAAAACAGAGAGGAAATTAAGCCATGCATTATTTTTACGGGTTGTTAAATTTATCATTGTGGCAGTATATCGTAGTGACTTTGGTGCTCATGCACGTTACGGTTATTTGCATTACGCTTTATTTGCATAGAACGGCTGCGCATAAGGCTTTAGAATTGCATCCTATCGCCGAGCATTTTTTTAGGTTTTGGCTGTGGTTTGCCACTGCCACAGTCACCAAGGAATGGGTAGCGATACATCGTAAACACCATTCTACCAGTGATACAAAAGACGACCCGCACAGCCCACAAGTTTATGGCTTGAAAAAAGTGCTGACACAAGGCTATGAACTCTATAAAAAAGAATCAAAGAATAAAGAGACCATAAGCCGTTATGGTCAGGGAACCCCCGACGACTGGATAGAACGACACGTTTATACCCCACACAGTAGCTTGGGTATCGGTATTCTGTTTATAGTGGATCTAGTGTTATTTGGTGTGCCAGGCATTACGGTTTGGGCAGTGCAAATGATGGCTCAGCCGGTACTGGCTGCTGGCATTATCAATGGTCTGGGCCACTATGTTGGCTATAGAAATTTTGAGACACCGGATGCATCTACCAATGTGATGCCTTGGGGTATCATAGCAGGTGGCGAAGAATTGCATAATAACCACCATGCTTTTGGCGCTTCGGCCAAGTTGTCTGTACGCAAGTTTGAATTTGATATCGGCTGGATGTATATCCGCGTGTTGCAATTTTTCAAATTGGCTAAACCGAGACGTGTTATTCCTAAACTGGAACAAACGCAGGCCAAAGACATCGATGTCAGCACTTTAACCACTTTGCTGACCCATAAATTTCATTTTTTAAAGCAATATGGTGAGATTGTCATCAAACCGATTGTGAGTAAACACATGGCGAAAGACAAAGGCCGTCGTCACCTGTGGCGGGAAGCGCGCGTGTGGTTAAATCGGGGTGAGGAGCGCATCGATGCGCAAACGCGCAAACGCCTGCAAACCTTATTATCCTCTTGTAATGAATTAGAGGTGGTGTATCAATTCAAAGTACGCTTACAAAATATCTGGACTAAAGCGGTGGCAAACAATGCTGAATTGGTGCAACAATTAAAGCAATGGTGCGTGGATGCCGAAAAAGCCGGTATTAAAACGCTCAAACAATTCTCTGTGCAGTTGGCAACTTTGAGTATAGCGAAGGAATAAGCGTGCAGCGACTGACTTTTCAAGCGATTATTCAAACTTTACAACAATTCTGGCAACAGCAGGGGTGTGTGGTATTGCAGCCGCTGGATATGGAAGTAGGCGCCGGTACCTTTCACCCGCAAACTTTTCTAAAAGCCATTGGCCCTGAGCCTTGGTCTTGTGTCTATGTACAACCCTGTCGACGTCCTACGGATGGACGTTATGGAGAGAATCCCAATAGGGTACAGCATTATTATCAATTGCAGGTTATTTTAAAACCAGCGCCGGTGAATATTCAGGAGTTGTACCTTAATTCTTTGCGTGCTTTGGGTATCGATCCCCTTCTTCACGATATTCGTTTTGTGGAAGACAATTGGGCATCGCCCACTTTAGGCGCTTGGGGTTTGGGTTGGGAAGTGTGGCAAGATGGCATGGAAGTAAGCCAATTTACCTATTTCCAGCAAGCTGGTGGTCTGGATTGTGTGCCAGTGACCGGTGAATTAACCTATGGTTTAGAACGTTTGGCTATGTATTTACAGGGAGCAAACAACCTGTTCGATATCGTATGGAGTGAAGGCCCTTTAGGCACAATTACTTATGGTGATATCTTTTTACAAAATGAACAAGAAATGTCGCGCTATAATTTTGAATGTGCGGATATTGCCGGCCTATTTCAACAATTTAATCATTATGAAAGTGAAGGCCGCCGTTTACTAGAGTTAAATCTGGTGTTACCTACTTACGAAATGGCCATCAAAGCCTCTCATACATTTAATTTATTAGACGCACGTCATGCTATTTCAGTTGCAGAACGTCAAAATTATATTTTACGTTTGCGCACCTTAATATCAGAAATAGCGAAACGGTATTATGAAGAGCGGGAAAAAAAAGGATTTCCATTATTAAAGCAATGTGAGGAAGGAGAACAGCATGATCTATGAAGATTTTTTGCTGGAAATTGGCTGTGAAGAATTACCGACACGTGCGCAACCTGTATTAACCAATGCGCTTAAACAAGATTTTGAACAAGCTTTAGCTGAGCTCGCTTTAGGATTTGACGAAATACATCCTTATAGTACCCCACGACGTTTGGCTATCCTCATAAAAAGATTGCAAACAGAAACACTGCCGAATGGAGATGGGAAAGACAGAATTCGTGGCCCCTTTATTAGCGTGGCTGAAGATGCACAAGGCGTGCCCACCGCAGCGGGTTTAGGTTTCGCTCGATCTTGTGGTGTGGATTATGCTCAGTTAAGTCGAGAAACGACGAGTAAAGGGGATCGCCTATATTATATTCCTTTAAGACCAGCACAGAAAACGGCAGAATTATTGCCCGCTTTGTGTGAAAAAATTATTGCTGCATTGCCAATTGCCAAGCGCATGCGCTGGGGAGAGGGAGATATTAGTTTTGTAAGGCCGGTACATTGGATCGTATTAATGTTGGGGCATGAGGTTATTCCGGCACAGATTTTAGGGCGAAACAGCGATCGCTTGACTTATGGTCATCGATTTCACCATCCACAAGCGATTCGTTTGGAACATCCTAAAGAATATGAATCTGTATTAAAAAAAGCGCATGTTATTGCAAATGCCGATGAACGACGTCACTTGATTAAGGAAGCTTTGGAAAAGATCGCAGCAATGGTGCAGGGAGTTCCTGGTATCGATGTAGATTTATTAAATGAAGTGACTGCCATTGTAGAATGGCCTGTGCCTTTGTTGTGTCAATTTGATCCGCATTTCTTAACCGTGCCGCATGAAGCCTTAATTCTAGCAATGCAACAACATCAAAAAGCTTTCTGTATACAGGATAAGCAACAGCAATTGCTGCCTTACTTTATTACAGTGAGTAACATTAATAGTGGTGATCCCAATGAAGTGATACGCGGTAATGAACGCGTTATGAATGCACGCTTAGCCGATGCCAAATTTTTCTTTGATACCGATCGCAAGCACAGCCTTGCTTTCATGGCTAAGAGATTAAGTGAAATTATCTTTTATGCGGGCTTAGGCAGTTTACAGGATAAAGCAGAACGTATTGCAACGCTCGCTAAAACCATTGCCTTATTTTTAGGTTTAAATGGCGAAGAAGCGCATAGAGCAGGGTTGTTGTGCAAAGCCGATCTGGTCTCCGATATGGTGGGAGAGTTTCCGGAATTACAGGGCATTATGGGCGGTTATTATGCTGCCGCACACAACCATGAAACTCCGGCAGTCGCCAAAGCCATTGCTGAGCATTATCAGCCGCGTTTTGCCAAAGATACTTTACCGATATCGCCTTTGGGGGCGGTGGTCGCGATTGCCGATAAAATCGATACTGTGGTGGGTATTTTTGGCGTCGGTGAAATTCCCAAAGGCGATAAAGATCCCTTTGCTTTAAGGCGTTTGGCTTTAGGCGTCTTAAAAATCATTGTTGAGAAACAATGGCCATTGAATTTAGAACAGTTATTACAAAATGCCGCAAGTTTTTATGGGGATAAGCTTAAATCTACTAACTTAGTGCCTCAAGTCTTTGATTTTATGATGGAGCGTTTTAAAAACCATTTTATTGAAGAAGGCGTTTCTGCAGAAATCTTTATGGCTGTATTGGCGAAGCATCCTGTAGAGCCCTATGATTTTTCATTGCGCTTGCGGGCAGTTCAAGCATTTTGCCAATTACCGCAGAGTGAAGCGCTGGCAGCCGCCAATAAACGCGTGAGCCGTATTTTGGAAAAAGAAGCCAACATTTTAACAGAGCATAAGGTTCAAGAAAAATTATTATTAGAACCGGCTGAAAAAGCCTTATGGCAAGCCTTAGAAGAAAAAAAGAAAGTAGTTTTGCCTTTGTATGAAACCCATGAATATACCAAGGCTTTGTCTGCTTTAGCCTTGCTGCAGCCTATTATCGATGACTTTTTTGACTCCACCATGGTGATGGTAGAAGACAGGGCTTTAAGAGAAAATCGTTTAGCCTTATTGCAACAGTTGTACGATCTTTTTTCAGTGGTAGCGGATTTGTCTTGTTTGTAGATAGCCTTAATCCTTTACCCTACATCAAAGGAACTACCGAGCCGCGACCGTGAGGGGGCGACTCAGTCAATAAACATTCTAACCCGCAACAACGGCTTCATTGCCTTCAACCTGCATGGATGATGACTGCTGTTTAGGTTCACGGATTAATCTATCCAAGAGGGGCCTTAGCCAGAATAAAATAGCGGCGACCACGACACTGGTTATTCCCAGTAGGATGAAAACACGCCCATAAGTCGCATTGGTGGCGAGTGGCGATAAATCACCCGTCGTAGAATAGGTTGCCCATTTGGAGACAACGCCAGTGATAGCACCGCCCATGCCGGTGCCCATCATCCAGGTGCCCATCATCACACCGCGTAAACGTGGTGGTGCCAATTGTCCTACCATGGCATAACCGATGGGGCCGATGAACAATTCACCCAGTCCCTGTAAAGCATACCCTATCGTGATCCAGGTGGCAGAAACATAACCTTCGGCATTGGCAAAAGCAATTCCTAGCGGGATGACGAGAAGCCCTGCACCCATCAGGAATATGGCGGCACAAAATTGCTGCGTCAATGTGACTCTATAGCCTTTGAGCCTTAAGCGTTGGAATAAAGCGGCTAAAGGAGGGCCGCCCAGCATGATCATAATAGGATTGATATTAAAAAACCATTGCGGTGGTATCACAAAATTAAATATCTGTCTGTCTACATTGCGCTCTAAAAATAAGGCAAGACCATTGGGCACCAATAAAGCGATGGTCCAGAAAGTAATGGCGGCAATGCACAGAATGAGGTAAGCACGCATTTTTTGTCGACTGACCACATCTTTTTCGGCAAAAGACAATACCAGTAAAAAAGCAAATACCGTCAATGTGCCATAAATCACTAAATTTTGGCTGGTGGCAGGGTGTTCTACCAGCCGATACAGGGCTAGAAGCAAGGCCAGAATAAGGGTTAAGCCAAAAAGAACACGCGGTATTTTATTCAGGGATGTCTGATAAACAGTTTGAATATCCTTCAATTTGGACCAGTTACATGCCACAAGAACAATAGCGATGAGATTGCCTAGGCCGCTTAATAAGAAAAGATCGCGATAATTGCTGTGCAATTGAAAATAACCCGCAATAATATTGGCGATAAAAAAGCCCAAATTCATGCTGCTGTAATTCCATAGAAAGGCTTTTTCGCGCTGTTTGTCATCGGGATGGAAAAGCTGCGTCACCATGCAGTTAAGGCAGGTAACATTAAGGCCCGCGCCGGTCAGGAAAAAGGCAATACCGCTATAAAAGCCATGCAGGGTAGGCGTGGTAATCAAATAACAACCAGTAGCAATCAACACCATACTAATGATAAACAAAGACCTATAACTTAAAAAACGTCCGCCGACATAGCCCCCCAAAAGATGCAAGCCATAGTTAAAGGCTAAAAACATGGCAATCAGGCTGGTGGTGAAATGATCGTCCAAATGCAGGCTTTGTGAGCAATATAAGGCCAAAGTGGAGTAAATAGTGGCAAAACTGATCAATGAAAATAATTGAACAAAGATAAGGGCTTTAGTGGCAGATGGCATTTTTTGAACAGATTTGTCAGCTAAGGTTGTCATTGGTTTAAGTTTCCCTTATGTGATTTGTCTAATGTCGTATTAGACAATAATCGTACTACAATTGCAAGCCGTTTTTTAGGATGAACACTAACTAGAGTTGCTTAAATTGTGGTATAATCCACATCTTGTAGCCGATGGGCAGTTACGATTTTTGAAATAAATGAGGTCCTAAATGAGTGAAGAAAAAGCCTATAATTCCGGTAATATTAAGGTCTTAAAAGGCTTGGATGCGGTTCGTAAACGTCCTGGTATGTATATCGGCGACACGGACGATGGCACGGGTTTGCACCATTTGGTTTTTGAAGTGGTGGATAACTCCATCGATGAAGCCCTGGCAGGGCATTGTAACCGTATTGATGTCATTATTCATGCGGATAATTCTGTCACAGTGCGTGACAATGGCCGCGGCATTCCGGTGGATATGCACCCAGAAGAGGGGCGTTCAGCGGCAGAGGTTATCATGACGGTGCTGCATGCCGGCGGTAAATTTGACAATTCCTCTTATAAGGTCTCGGGTGGTTTGCATGGCGTGGGTATTTCGGTGGTGAATGCACTGTCCGAAACCCTGGAATTAACAGTACGTAAAGAGGGTAAAGTTTATCAACAAACCTATCGCTTAGGCGAGCCAGACGAGCCTATCAAAGTAACGGGTACGACCACGGAGCGTGGTACGGAAATTCGGTTTAAACCCAGTGCGACCATCTTTACGCAATTGGTTTACCATTACGATATTTTAGCGAAGCGCCTACGTGAACTTTCTTTCTTAAATCAAGGCGTTCAAATAGAATTGTTTGACGAACGCGATGGCAAAAAAGATTCTTTCCATTATGAAGGCGGTATTAAAGCTTTTGTGGAATATTTAAATCGCAAGAAAACCAGTATTCATCCAACGGTATTTTATTTTTCAGAAGAAATAAAAGGGATGGTGGTGGAATTGGCCATGCAATGGAATGATTCTTATCAAGAAACCATTTTTTGTTTCACCAATAATATTCCGCAACGCGATGGCGGTACGCATTTGGCTGGATTTAGGGGCGCCTTAACGCGCACTTTAAACAATTACATCGAAAAAGAAGGGCTGGCTAAAAAATTTAAAATCACCACGACGGGGGATGATGCACGAGAGGGGCTAACAGCGGTTCTATCGGTTAAAGTGCCCGATCCTAAATTTTCCTCTCAAACCAAAGACAAATTGGTGTCTTCTGAAGTGAGGCCTGTGGTAGAGGGCGCAGTAGCAGAGCATTTTAATAACTTTTTATTGGAACAACCACAACAAGCTAAAGCCATCATCAACAAAATGGTAGAGGCAGCGCGGGCGCGTGAAGCGGCACGTAAAGCGCGCGAAATGACTCGTCGTAAAGGGGCTTTGGATGTTGCCGGATTGCCGGGTAAATTGGCGGATTGTCAAGAACGCGATCCTGCCTTGTGCGAATTGTTTATCGTTGAGGGAGATTCTGCAGGCGGTTCCGCCAAACAAGGGCGTTCGCGCAAAACCCAAGCGATACTGCCATTACGTGGTAAGATCTTGAACGTGGAAAAAGCGCGTTTCGATAAAATGTTGTCTTCACAAGAAGTGGGTGTTTTGATCACAGCATTGGGTTGCGGCATTGGAGAACAAGAATTTAATGCCGATAAATTGCGTTACCATAAAATTATTATCATGACCGACGCCGATGTGGATGGCGCGCATATACGAACTTTATTATTAACTTTTTTCTACCGACAAATGCGCGAATTGATTGAGCGTGGCTATGTGTATATCGCGCAACCGCCTTTGTACAAGATCAAACGCGGTAAACAGGAAGAGTATATCAAAGATGATACAGATTATATGGCCTATTTATGCCAACAAGCTTTAGAAGGTACGGCATTGTATGTGAATGCAAGTGCGCCGCCTATCACGGGACCGCATTTGGAGAAATTGGTATTACGCTATAAAACGGTAACGGAAAAATTGCAAGCCTTGAAGCGTTTGTACCCTTTCCCCGTTTTAATGCAGTTATTGACGATGCCGGTATTGTTAGCTTCCGCCTTGACCGATGAGGATAAAGTAAAAGCTTGGTGCGAGCAATTGACTTTAAACCTAAAAAATTCGAGCCACAATGGTATTCATTATAGTGTTGAATGCACAGGCCCTTTTGAAGGGCAGTTGTATTTGCCTACTATACAAATTCAGATCCATGGACAATTAGAAGCAGTGCGTTTGAATAAAGAATTTTTTGTTCGCACCGAATACCATGATAGCGTGGCCTTAGCCGCAGAATTACGTGAATTATTGACCGACCAAAGTTACTTTGTTCGTGGTGATCGTAAAAAAATCATTACTGATTTTGGCGAAGCCATTAACTGGTTACTCGAAGATGCCAAAAAAGGTCAATCTTTGCAACGGTATAAAGGCTTAGGAGAAATGAATCCGGAGCAATTGTGGGAGACTACGATGGATCCCGAACACAGACGTTTGTTGCAAGTGAAAATTGAAGATGCTATCGCTGCCGATGAAATGTTTACGGTGTTAATGGGCGATGAAGTAGAACCACGACGTGATTTCATCGAAGAAAATGCTCTGTTAGCCGCGAATATTGATGTTTAGTATGTCACTTGAAAATGCGAAGTAGCTAGTATACTAGCTACTCCCTGTGGGCCGTCATTGCGAGCTTTCGCT
>CAMFJO010000009.1 GCA_945956945.1 uncultured Legionellales bacterium
ATGTCTGCCATTCTTGGCTAGAAAAATTAAGTAATTGCCAGCTGGCTGGCCTGTCTGTCGTCACATCGACCAATTGCAGCGTATCATAGGTGACCGTTTTCCCAGGACGCAATTCATATTTTAACTTAAACTCAGCATCATAAAAATTATTTGGCGATTCTGGATTATCCTGTTTTGGGAAGGTCTTCATATCGTCCATGCGCAAAAAAGTCCAGGGACTGGAATTGATTTCAAAATAGATTTTACCCGCTTCTTTATAAATATGAATATAATGCGGCATCCCCTTAACCATGTACATTTGGTCCGTGGCCGCTTGCGCACGTGCCGCCAGAAAATAGGTGAAAATGGAATAAACCACCTGCTCACGCATAAATCCCAAGACACTGCGCGCTTCACTGGCACTAAACCCTTTCTCTTCTAATATACCGATTAATTTTTCATTTGCTTCATATTTTAACTGATACTGAAAAAAATCCTGTTCTACCAAAAATCTAAACCCACGCACCGATTCTGCCTCACCGGCCTGCACGAGAGCCTCCTCATTTAACTGCATATCATGGCCTAAATTTCCCTCTATAGTGAGAAGACCAGGTGTACTGGCCACCTTAGCGGCTAATACATTGAGCAAAATACTTTTATAATATTCGCGACGTAATCTTTCACGATAAGTTTCAGGTAAATTGATAAAGATGGGTTTAAAACTAGGATGGGTTTGGATAAGTTGGTATTCTTCCTCTGTCAAAGGTTCCTGAGTCACTAAGCGTTCTTCCGAGGGAATGCCTTTTACCATCTCATACATCTTATAGGCAGCTTTCAACTGTTTTTTCCATAAAGCAGTGGTTTCCTCATCCACACTGCCACGCAAAGCCATATTAGTGTTTAAATTTTGCATTAGATCGTGTAATCGAGCTTGGCTAGACGCTGCCGGTAATTCCTTTACTAGCTCTAATTCATGACTGATAAACCTGAGCCATTGTCCTGCAATTTCATCTTCATTGAGCGCTGTGTCATCGATGGAACGGGTGCTATTAACAATGCCGGTTTTTTCAGCCTGTTCTTCTGCCTTGGGATGCAGATCCTGCTGTAAACCTCGAGGCAATTTAAAATAGATCCCTCTTAAGGCAGGGTCTTGTTGGATCCTATCTAACATTCCCTGATCCAATGGGCTTTGATTCAATATTCTTGCTTGTGGGGATTTACCGCGACAAATCTCTATCCACCTATAAAGCAGCGCTATTTCTTCTTGAGGATGATGTAATGCCAATGACAATGCAAGTTGATGTACTAAGTCTTTAATGGCTTGCGCTCGTGCATCTCTATAATTAATAGAAGGCCTCAATAAATCTGATTTTTCAGGCCTGTCCCAATATCTTAAAGACGCCATCACCCTTTGGGTGTATTCATGAAAGTCGGCGCTCTCATGTAGTTGTATCGCTCGGTCCGATTTTTCCGAACCTGAAGACAATTTACTATCAGAATAACTAGACATTGCTTTTACACGATCATCATTTATACCTGAAATATCGATTTCTTCTAGTATGTAATGATCCTCTGCCGTGGCTAAAACAGGCTTAGCTTCTTCTAATAATACGGATTCTTCTTTCTGTATTTCCTTAACTTCAAATATTTCATCCCCGGAGTTATCTGCTAGGGGTGAAATGCTGGTTGCTTCTAACCACGGGGTTTCTTCTTCTGAAACAATGCTTTCTGATTTTTCCGATTTTTCTGCTTTATCTTCCGCTTTGCCGCGGCTAGAGTCGCTGATGCTCTGGCTATCTGGCTTCAATAAAATAGGGTCATTTTTCGAAACCGGGCTGCCTGATCTGATTGACACCGAGGGCAATTGTTTTTCCGTAATCTGCGCTGTAAATTCAGCTATTTCATGGATAAACGCCGTACAGCTTTGCTCTATTGGCATGAATTTTTGGTCTAAAGTATTATCGGTTACGGTTAAGGAAGAAGCAAAAATTAATTTAGCGCAATGGTTAATAGCATTTTGATGGCGTTGAACGGCTTCCTTGTGTTCCTGTAATACCCTCCTTAAATCACTAGAAAGCTGCTCCACTCTTTGTATATAATTTTGTACCAGAGTAGCTATCATAATATCATCCGTTAATTTTGCTAAATCTTCGGTATAATTATGTTGAATGGACTCTAAACTCTTTCTTGCTTCTGCTAGCAATGCCTTAGAGACCTTAATAATTTTCTTCGCCTTATCACGTTGATTAAAAATCTCTTCAATCAAGATGGCTTGATTTTGCCTTGACATCCAGGCAGCATATTCCTCAGAAGCCGCAGCCGCTTCATCATGCAATAAGAGTGTATGGCCTGATGCGATGACTTCCATCACCCAAGAAGGTGTAGCAATGTCAAAAGAAGTTTCTATATTAGCTTCATCTAATTTTTCTTTTTCATTTAAAAGGAGTGTATAGAGATCCAGCACTCTACGGGTAATAAACTTTTCTCTCATTTAGAAACCTCCACTTTAATCATTTTTTATGGTGAAAGTATACCATAAGACGAAGAGCTATTTCAAAAATTTATTTGTGTTTATTATTGAGCACCTATTAACAAAAAATGATAAGTTTCTAAGCACTGAAGCCCATGATTTATTCTTTAAAAATTAATATATATTCTTATATTATTTTGAGGGATTCTTTTATCTTCTCTGGCAGAACTGGATTTTTAAAATCTTATAAAACGGAATCTCACCTAAAATAGTTTTTTTTACAGGCAAGGCGATTAAATTATTTAGGTTAATCAGCCGATCGATCATACCTTAATGTTTGGCTATTTTTTCAGTTTGGTGATCTCAAGTTTGTTCCTCACGCGTAGAATCAATAGGGTCAGAGGGACATTTGGTTTGTCGATGCGAAAAATGAGACGAGCGCATTTTCATTCAATTCCTTATTTTCAGTTGTAACCGCCATATGACAGAAAATCTTATAACTTGATACTAATTTATTTCTGGCATTGCAGAAGCCTTTTGAAAAATACATCGATGATTTTTTCACAAAACAGACTTTACATTCTATACTTACATTTGATATGGTAAAAACAATTAATGTAGGAAAACCGCATAAAATTAAAAGTTGCTTTTCTCGCTATCGAAACAACTTTTAGTTGTTTTTGAGGCTTAAATAGCAACTATTTATCTTAAAATAAATGCCGAAGCACCCAATAGTTGTTGGCCTCGATTTGAATATGGTTATAACATAGGTAAATGGAGGTTTTATTTGAGATGATTGAGGTAGATGAAAAAAAAATTTTTTCGGAACGATTGAACATTGCGCTGGATAGAGCAGGGATCCCGAAAAAAGGTAAAGGTAGACAATTACAACTTGCAGCTCTTTTTGGGGTTAGTCAGGAAAGTGCAAGAAAATGGTTAGCGGGTAAAAGCTTTCCGGATACCAAACGGATCCCCGAAATAGCCAAGCGACTAAATGTCAATGTACAATGGTTGTTAGCGGGCGTAGGTAATATCCATCCGGCAACCACTCTCAAAGATCTGTCTTCTGAACCATCTTCTTTTTCAATGAAAGTACCTATTCTAAGCTGGGAAGAAGCTGGAAGCTGGGAAAAAATATTAGATCATAGGGGGGGTGATGAAAATCGTGTTTTTGCATGGTCTGATATTGAAGTTGGAGCCAATGCTTATGCTTTGGTTGTTGAGGACGATAGCATGCTGTCTCGATATGAACCTGCTTCCATCTTGATAATTGATCCCGATTATCAAGCATTGCACAAAAACATTGTGATATATTTATTAGAAAATGAAAAAATAGCGACCTGTAAACAACTTATAATAGAAGGTAACTGCCAATATTTGAAACCCCATAATCCCAATTCTCCTATTTATAAAATAGGAGAAAAAGACAAATACTGTGGAACAGTACGTCAAGCTTGTGTGGTATATTGATGAAAAATTTTAAACGATTTAATAGGTCTTAGGGTAAATTGCTTCATTGATTAAATATCTGTAACTACACGCCCCTTTTCGAAAAAATCCCATATGGACTCAGCACTCACTTCGTTCCTGCTTCGCCCTGCGGGCGCAGTAGCCTGCGTCAAAAATGTTCGCTGCGCTACGCGCTTTGTGCTCACATTTTTTGGGCGCATCTGGGGCGCAAAAATTTCGTAAAAAATGCATTTATATCTTGGAAAACGCCGCTTTTTCCCAGCAATTTTGCACGCAACCTGCATCCCAATCTGTACTTTACCGTACTCGTAGATGGGTGAGTAGTTACAAATATCTACTCTAATGTGTAGCCAGTATATCAGCCATTCACGCCTCTTATTAATAAAATATCGGCAAGCTCATGGCTGATTTTTCCTTTGAGTACAGTGCTTTTCTTCTCACCGAAAAAAACTTTTTACGGGTACGGGTACTGGCCTCTGATCTAAGGTTCCTAAAAATTCTTGGCGTATATCTTCAATAGCCGCGGCTATATTCCATACCCTAGCATTATCACACTCAAATATAACCCGTACCCCCTTAATAGTAGCACAATCGCTAACATAGGAATGCAGGATTGCAGAATCTACTGTGCCGGGGATCCCTAAAGAATCTATTTCTTCTTGCAAGCGTTTTCCATCGTCTTTGCGAATGCCGCTAAAAAAACTGCTATCTACCGATTGCGGCACATCTTTCATCCGCTGTGGACTAAAAGCCTCTGATTCAAAATTACCAAAAACAAATGAGAATTTATAAGTAGGCGTATAAATATGCGTGTAGGTTGCATCTGGATACCGCGCCTTTAGTTTCTGCAGGCAATTTTGCATCGCTTTTTCCACATTCTGGTATTGTGGTATGACTTGTTCGATGTCTATTGGTGCACTAGATGGTACATCGATATCGCCATATTTTTGCATCTCAGCAGAAATTTTTCCGGATAAGCTGACAATATTTCCTATTAATTTTCCATATTTTAATGAATTTAGCTCGCGCGCCAACAATAAAGCATTAAGTTTATCGTACAGCGTCTTTAAAGCTAAATAACGGTCTACTTCGGAAGGTAGAGGTCTAGAAGAGGGCGATGGAGATAATGCAGCGCTCTGCTCATCGTTCTGCCTATATAATGAAGAAAAAATAGAGGGTATATTGGCTCTAGAAGCCATAAGGCTTGAAGAAGACGATGACCTACTTAGATTAGGTGCCATAATACGAGATGATGAAGCAGAAACTTCGGGATATGGCGGTAATACTGGGATATCTTCTTCTTCCTCTCTCTTAGGTTTAAGCAATATCGGCATCTTTTTTGAAGAAAAGAATGATTTACTGGCTCGAGGGATCATCGCACTAGAAGAAGCGGCAGAAGCTTTGGGATATAATGGTAATAGGAAGATATCTTCCTCCTCTTTCTTCTCTTCCTTAAAGCCCATTGGATTCGGCATCCTGCTGGATGAAGAAGATGGCATACTCAGATGAAACATTGCGGCTCTTTGAGGTGGTAGCTCTCTCCATTCTTGTGCTTCTTCTGCAAGAAGAACATTATTTTCCGGGTCGGGTTCGGGTAAAGATAGGGGCCCTAATTCCCTTGAAATGGGAAATTTAGCCTGAAGCAAAGAAGAAAATTCAGAGGGCAAGGGTAATATCGGGATAGAATCTCCATTTCTATTTCTCTTTCTATTTTCTTCCTCTCCCTTATAAGCTGGATCGGAGACCCATTGTAAGTTTCTTAGCTGATTTAACAGGTTTTTTAAATCCTTTATTTGTTGTTCTAATTTAGGTTTCAATACAGATTCAATCTCACTATAGAGCGCCAAATTAGGAGGCAGTTTATGGGCCGCATTGGGTTCTCTTATAGATGTTCTCTCATAAGTAAATCCATTGAATGCTATCACCGGATCGAGCATAAGGCGTTTTGATAGTGGGCAATACCATTTCTCAGGATATTTATTTTCTTTTAGATTGTTTTGTGATATCCATTCCTCTTCTTTGAGCAGGTTGTTTTTTACTCTGTGGTCCGCTTCTTTTAGGTTATTTGCTCCCAGAGCAACTTCTAGAAAGCTGTTTTGGGCCTTCACTTCTGCTATTTTTTGTTCAAATGGTTTTCTCTGGGATACGTCTAAACTCTCAAGCGCCTGATCAACCTTTCTCTGCAATGCCATTATTTCTTCTTTAAGTTGTGCAAGCCTAGATACGGGTACAACCATAATAATTACCTCCAGTTTATATTATCAATCAATCTCTACTTCTCTAACTTCCTTCTAAGATATAAATAGAAAAGCGCTACTGAATAAAATATCATAAAAAATTATACCGAACAATAGGACGATTTTATACGAGAAGAAATGTGTCAATGACTTAAGCCTTGAAGAACACCCAGGAGACCAGACCTTAAGGCCATTACTTAAAATTTTCTAGTTCGCATGTTGAAGTGCATTGGATATATACTAGCTGCACTTAGAAATGAGGAGTTGAATCGTGAATGTCTCAAAGCAAAGCACGGTTCGTGAAGCGGGGTGGCCAGCGACAGAGGCCTCCGGCGCGCGCAGGCACGAGCACGACGGAGAGGTCGCTGGACAGGACCCCGCGTACTCGGCACCTAAATACCGCAATCCTAAATGCGAACACTATATACCAAACACATCTGAAAGGGCAGACAGCCCTTGCGGCGATTGCTTAAATTTTTCTAGTTCGCATTTTGAAGTGCATTGGATATATACTAGCGCTAAGTCACAGAGATTGGAGTCAGGTTATGAATACCCCCGAATACCCAGATGCTTTGATTGCTGCAGAAGCAGCTCCCAATAAAGTTCATTCAGTCTATCCAGAGCCTTTTGCCTCCCGCATGAAGCACCGCGAAAAACGGCGGCTCGGCAATGCTTTTGGACTAACCAATTTTGGCGTAAATTTAACGCGCCTTGCCCCAGGCGGCATTTCGGCTTTACACCACGCGCATTCTAAACAGGATGAGTTCATTTACATTCTGGAAGGAAATCCTACGCTACAAACCGGTGAAAAGCTTGTCCCCTTGTCTTCGGGTATGTGTGCAGGGTTTAAAGCGGGTACGGGCAAAGCGCATCATCTTATCAATCATACCGATAAAGAGGTTTATTTTTTAGAAGTAGGCGATCGCAGCCCCAACGATGAAGTTACTTATCCAGACGATGATTTAAGCGCACGAGAAGAAAATGGTGTATGGATATTCACCCACAAGGATGGATCACCTTATTCTTAAATTAGGGCCTGTTGACATTTTTGAGGAGAATACCAAGCTATATTTGACGAAAATTTGCAAGGATTTGGACGGCTTTTACTCATTTTGCAGCCGATTAACCCATTGTCAACAGGCCCTATATTGCGGCCAATTCATCCAAAGGCCAGCGCGGTTTAACGCCCACGGTTAAGCCTACCCCCTCGCCATTTTGTAAACGCAAACAGCCAGCATAGGCAATCATGGCGCCATTGTCCGTACAATATTCCAAGCGTGGGAAAAAAACGTCTATATCCGTTTGTTCTCCTAACCGCTCGCGCAATAAACGATTGGCACTGACGCCTCCTGCCACGACCAATTGTTTCAAGCCCGTTTGCGCCAAGGCACGTTTACATTTGATAACCAATGTATCTATCGCCGCTTCTTGAAAAGCAGCGGCAATATCGGCACGCGATTGCTCCGTATCCTCACCTTTTGCGAGCAAGTGCTTATAAGTGACCATAGCATGGGTTTTAAGGCCGCTAAAGCTGAAATCCAGATGCGCCCTATCCGTCATGGGCCGCGGAAATTGAAAGCGTTTGGCATCGCCCTTTTGCGCCAATTGTGCCAAAGCAGGGCCGCCAGGATAGGCTAATCCCAACAATTTAGCGGTTTTATCAAAAGCTTCCCCCACCGCATCATCGATAGATTGGCCCAAAACACGGTACACTCCCAAAGCAGCAACTTCTATCAATAAGGTGTGCCCACCCGACACCAGTAGGGCTAAAAAAGGAACGGTAGGTTTAGGTGATTCTAATAAGGCTGCTAGCAAATGCCCTTCCATATGGTGCACCCCTATAGCTGGTATATTTAAACCATAGGCTATACTGCGCCCCAATAAAGCACCGACTAACAAAGCACCTACTAAACCCGGGCCTGCAGTATAAGCAATCCCATTCAGGTCTGATGCTTTGAGATCCGCCTTTTCTAAAACCGTCTCAATTAAGGGTAAGGTCTTACGGATGTGATCGCGCGAGGCTAATTCAGGCACGACGCCGCCATAACGTTCGTGCAAAGCGATTTGGCTGTATAACACATCAGCGACAATACCGCGCTCGCTATCGTAAATTGCTATTCCGGTTTCATCACAGGAGGTTTCTATACCTAATACTCTCATTATTTACCTTCTAACCATTTTTAAATATTATCACGATAGTGCGATATTTAACGCCGGGTGGCACGTGATGGGCCCCTATTGATTAATACCACTCACCACACCATCCTTAAATTGAAACTGTAGCTGCCCATTCGGCAATTGGTAAGTCCACACTGTCATCGGTGACTGTGCTGTGGTATTGGTGTTATATTGATAACTCGTTTGCGTCGCTGGACCACAACGCGCCACCAGTATATCCACACTGTCTCCCACACGCACAAAACCCCCATTAGGGCATTTCCCTGATGACACAAAATTGCCATTCAAGGCCAAACTTGTGATGCTATTACCCTTAATTTCAGCCACTAATATATTAGGCGATGAGTTCATGTTAACAGGGGTTAAGACGCCGGGCTGCTTTGGCGGCATCAATTGCACTGACTGCTGCTGGTAATTCCAATATTGTGTCGTATTCAAGGTCTTATTATCAGGCTGATCCACCTGTGTTTGGCTATCAGGTTGTCCACAGGCGGCAATAACATCTTGTTCACTAGCGCCCGTGTCGATCCACCCATTTGTCCCTTGTGCGGTATTACAAAACATCGCATGCGATACTGAATAGATTAAACACAGCAAAGTTAGACAAAATATCCGTTTCATGGTTTACTCCTTCCAACCCTACTTATACTGAGAAAGCGGTGAATTACTCTGTACACGCCTGTATATGCTGTTTCAATTTCTGTAAAGCAACTTTTTCAATTTGACGCACGCGCTCTGCTGAAATTTGATACCGCTCCGCTAAATCTTCTAAGGTAGCTTTTTTATCCACCAACCAACGCGCAGAAACAATCTCACGGCTACGCGTGTCCAAACCTTCTAAAGCGCTGTACAAATTATTTCTACTGTGATCCTCATCGTCAGTGTGTTCAACTTGTGAACCAGGAGAAAAACGCATGTCCTCTAAATAATGCGCTGGGGCTAAACTCGTGCTCTCATCGTCATCATCTTGAGCATCAAAGGACATATCGTGCGCGTACATACGCATTTCCATATCTCGTACATCTTTATGGGATACCTTTAATTCTTCTGCTAAAGCCGCTACTTCTTCGGCAGTAAAAGAAACACCAATTTCTTTTTTGGCATTCCGCAAATTAAAAAATAGCTTACGCTGTGCTTTGGTGGTGGCAACTTTGACAATACGCCAGTTACGAATAATGAACTCGTGCATTTCAGCTTTAATCCAGTGGATGGCAAAGGATACCAAACGCACGCCCATATGTGGGTTAAAACGCTTAACCGCCTTCATCAGCCCAATATTACCTTCCTGGATTAAATCACTTAAAGCTAAACCGTAACCCATATACCCATTGGCAATACGCACTACAAAACGCAGGTGCGCCATGACCAATTGACGTGCCGCTTCTAAATCTCCCGTTTCATAAAATCGCACAGTAAGTCTATGTTCTTCTTCTTCCGTTAGCGTCGCGACATTGTAAGCGTGCTGAATGTAAGCATCTAAACTACCTATAGGTAGCGCCATTTCTCTGAGTTGGATTGTATTACTCATCGTTTTCCCCTATTTGACCACCTTGAGTGTCGGCTTCTTGGTCTTTGTCTTTGCAGTGGATGATTTTTCTTGAGCAGTCACTTTTTTTGCTTGGCCGCCACCATCCTCTCCATCGTCTTCTTGTGTTTCATTTTCAATATCAAAAGCCATGCCCTGTCCTGTTTCTTTGGCATAGATCATGGTGACAGAACGCATCGGCGCTTCTATACCATATCCTAAGCCCGAAAAACTGGCAGAAAAAGACAACATTGCATTGCCTATATTTAATTCTTGTGTTGCGGTTGGCGAAATGTTCAATACAATTTTTCCATCCTTAATGTATTGCACCGGAACCTTAACACCCGGAACCGTTGTATCCAGGGCGACAAAAGGGGTTAAGGCATTATCCAACATCCATTGATACAAGGCACGTACCAGATAAGGTTTGGTTGAGGTAGCCATAGTTCATTCTACTCCTTAAACTAACATTTCATGTTCAGCACTGCTCAAACTATTGTAAAATGTCTCGCGGTCGAACATGCGTTGTGCATATTCTGTGATAGCACGTGCATGATTGGGCAACTCAATACCCGCATAGGATAAACGCCATAGTAAGGCCGATAAACAGCAGTCTACTAAGGTCAAATCGTCACTTAAAAAATAGGATTTATTTTTGAATGCAGGCGCAATGGTAATCAAGGAATCGCGTAACTGCTGACGTGCCAGTTGCCTGTAGGCTTCTTCCTTAGCCGTCATCATCTGCTGATAGAGCCCAAATAAATCTTTTTCAATGCGGGATAATCGCAACCGTGTTTCAGCGCGTGCCACGGGATAAACCGGCATTAAGGGTGGGTGTGGAAAGCGCTCGTCTAAATACTCCAAAATAATATTCAACTGATATAAAACCAGGTTTTTATCCACCAAGGTGGGAACTGATTGATAAGGGTTTAGACTCAATAATTCTTCGGCACGATCTTCGAACTTAAGATCGATAATATCGACCGCTAAAGCTTTTTCGGCAATAACAATACGCACACAATGCGATTGCAAATCGGTGGGTTCCGAATACAAAGACATTAGTGATCGTTTATTAGCTACAACCGTCATTTTCTTCTCCTGTGGTATGACCTCACTGTCTAACAATAGGCCGGTGAGGCGGGTCCTTAGTAAATTATATTAATATGTAATATGCTCTTTTTAGTTGCCCATATTATATCGGGAAATAGGATAAACTTCAAGAGTTTTGCTCTTTTTTTGAACATGGCGGCCTGAACAAACCAAGCTCTAAGAGAAATTTCATTTATCAAAGGCAATACAGGGAAGATCAAGGCGTCATTTATCGGCCTAAGGCTTTATTCTTGACTGACCGACAGTCTGGTTGACAAGGCGGTAGAAACCTTTTCTTCGGTGGCATGAACCATTTGGTAAACCCCTTTTTGACTTAATACTACACCAGGGGTTTTGAGTAGAATTTTCAGATCCAACAAAATGTTCCAATTTTGAACATACCAAACATCGTATTCTAGCCGTTCTTCATAAGGTAAGATATTACGACCACTGATTTGTGCCCAACCGGTCAAGCCGGGGCGCATTTGCAAACGCTGTGCTTGATGGGGGGTATATTTCTCCGCTAAACATAATATGGGCTGTCTCTTATACACATCTCCGAGCCCACGAGACGTAGAGGAATCTCG
>CAMFJO010000010.1 GCA_945956945.1 uncultured Legionellales bacterium
CCGTTAAGGTGACCTTAGGTCCTGCTGGTTGTGTCGTTGCCTTGGATAAAAAATTTGGCTCACCTACTGTCACTAAAGATGGTGTCTCGGTTGCCAAAGAAATAGAATTAAAAGATCCTTTCGAAAACATGGGTGCACAAATGGTGAAAGAAGTTGCCTCGCAAACTTCAGACATCGCAGGCGATGGTACAACCACCGCAACCGTGTTGGCTGCTAACATGATCAATGAAGGGCTGAAGGGTGTACACGCTGGTCGTAATGCCATGGAAATTAAACGCGGTATTGATTTATGTGTGAATAAAGCCGTAGAAGTACTGAAAAAATTATCACAGGCTTGCACTACCAAAGCTCAAATTAAAAACGTCGGTACTGTGTCAGCGAATGGCGATCCTGAAATCGGCGAAGCGATTGCTGATGCGATGGAAAAAGTCGGTAAAGAAGGGGTTATTACGGTGGAAGAAGGTCAATCCTTCCAAATCGAATTGTCCGTCGTCGAAGGAATGCAATTTGATCGTGGTTATGTCTCACCTTACTTCGTCACCAATCAACAAAATATGAGTGTAGAATTAGAAAACCCTTATATTTTGATGACCGATAAAAAAATCTCTAACATCCGCGATATGCTGCCAACCTTGGAAGCCGTTGCTAAAGCAGGCCGTTCCTTGTTGTTAATTGCCGAAGATGTTGAAGGTGAAGCCTTGGCTACTTTAGTGGTCAACAATATTCGTGGTATTTTGAAAGTGGCGGCCGTCAAAGCCCCTGGATTTGGCGACAGACGTAAAGCCATGTTACAAGATATTGCTATCTTGACAGCAGGTACCGTGATTTCGGAAGAAACAGGACGTACTTTAGAGTCTGTTACTCTGACAGATTTAGGTACGGCGAAGAAAGTGATCATCACCAAAGATGAAACCACGCTAGTCTCTGGTTCTGGTAATCCGACTGACATTAAAGCGCGTGTTGATCAAATTCGTGCGCAAATAGAAGATACTTCTTCTGATTACGATCGCGAAAAACTACAAGAACGCGTCGCCAAACTATCTGGTGGTGTAGCGGTGATTAAAGTTGGCGCTGCAACGGAAGTTGAAATGAAAGAAAAGAAAGCGCGCGTTGAAGATGCTTTGCATGCGACACGTGCTGCTGTGGAAGAAGGTATTGTTCCTGGCGGCGGTGTTGCTTTAATTCGTGCAATGCAAGCTTTGTCTGATTTGAAAGGCGCTAACGACGATCAAAACATCGGTATTGCTATTGCGAAACGCGCAATGACATCGCCAATGCGTCAAATTGTGGTGAATGCTGGTTATGAACCTGCGATTATTTTGGATAAGATCATGAGTGCTAAAGGTAATGCCGGTTATAATGCCGCCACAGGCGAGCATTGTGATATGGTTGAAGCGGGTATTATCGATCCAACCAAAGTAACACGCAGTGCTTTACAAAATGCGGCTTCTGTTGCCGGCATGGTGTTGACCACCGAATGCATCGTGACAGAGCTGAAAGAAAAAGAAACTGCTGGTGCCGGCGATATGGGCGGCATGGGCGGTATGGGTGGCATGGGCGGTATGGGCGGCATGATGTAAATCAACGTCTTTTTCGCTTAGCGACGACTAAAAGCCCTGCTCTGCAGGGCTTTTTTTATTCGCCTTATTTTAGATCAAAATTTATCCAAAAAAAATATTTCAACTTTTTTTTATTTTTACCCCATCCCTAAGAATTCCTTAAGATTCATTTGCTAAGCTTAAACCAGCTAAAGGGATTAGCGGAGGTAAAGAACCGACCGCCTATGCAGCGGTCGGCTCATCCCCTATGTCTTGTTTATTTAAAACAGAAACTTATTCACACTCCCCTGTTCTTATTTTGTGCGTTTTATCCCCTCAAAAATACAAGATGTTAAGCTAGTCCTAAACTATCTCGCTATAAAACTGCTTATTTTTGCTACGCTTTAATGAGAGTATGAGGGAGATGTATGATGAAAAAATTAATGATAATGAGTGTCATGGGGTTGATGATGCTAAATTTGAGCGCTTGTGATGGGAATGTCACCAAACAAGACGTGGGTACAGCAGCGGGTGCTGTGGCAGGCGGTGTCATCGGGAGCCAATTTGGTAGCGGGGCCGGTAATACCGCGGCGACGATTGGCGGTGCCGTAGTCGGTGGCTATATTGGGAATCAATTGACTAAAGATTAGCCGTTTTTTTGGTGAGAACCCAATATAAACCGATCTTAATTCTATGCCTTGAGGGTTACGTCGATCACACTACTTTGTTTCTGGTCCTATGACCCTCAAGGTGAAGCTTTCACCACACTAACAAATGCTGAATAGTTACCACAAATTTCGCTAAAATTATCCACGAATGCTTCTGGGTCTATGTTTTACTTCCAAATAATATTATAATCTGTATCAATGATATAGTAACCCCAAGCGGGTCCGTGTGCGGTAGAAAGTGGTGTTTACCCACCTTATTCGACCAGTTGGTTTTATTCGTGCATTTTAAGGAATAATTGATTGAGGAAACTATTGGCAGGATTAAGTCTGTTGCTCCTATGCCAGGGGATTTACGCTGAAGAAAGCAGCGCTGATCTATTGGGATTGAGTAGCGCTTCTAGTTTTATTACTGGGGCGCGCCAACAAGTACAATCCAATTCTGTGCCGCCGCAGAATAATTCCACGACGCCAGCACAAAACCCATTAGCCAGTAAAAATGCACCGACGAGTACGACGGCAGTGAATAGTGGTGATAATGAAGATGAGGATACCGGTGACGCCTCGCCGTCTCCAAGCACGACAGCCTCTACGACACCGAGCACACCGCCCACACTACCGCCGGTTAATCCCTGGGTCCCTACGGATAACAATGAAAACTTGGTCAATGCAGGGGCATTCCGTTCTGTATCCCAAGATGCATTTCCCTTAAGCCCAGATCAAATCAATGCATTACGTAATATGTTAGATCAAACTCAGCGCGCGCAAGCTGCGGCACCCTATAAAACACCACCCGCACCGACTTCTACTTCTTTATCTATCGATCTGGCGCCTGGTGCTGTGCCGCCCGTTATTCGTTTGTCTAAGGGATTTGTTTCTTCATTGGTATTTATCGATAGCACTGGCGCGCCCTGGCCTATAGAAGCTTATGATTTGGGTGATCCCTCGGCGTTTAATATCAGCTGGGATAAAAAAGGAAATACTTTAATGGTGCAAGCGCGTCAGGATTATAGTTACGGTAATCTGGCGGTTAATCTTAAAAATTTAAATACACCGGTGATGTTAACGCTGGTACCAGGACAACGTGTGGTGGATTATCGTGTGGATATGCGTGTGCCAGGTCAAGGACCGCAAGCAACGGTATCGATAGGCGATAATTTACCTGCAGCGGCCGATAACCAATTGCTCAATGTTTTAAACGGTATACCGCCGATGGATGGCGTACGTTTAAAAACTGAAAATGATTTTGCCGAAGTATGGAAAGTAGGTAATATGGTGTATTTACGCAGTGCTTATACCTTGTTATCTCCGGCGTGGGTTGCCAAGATGTCCAGTGCGGATGGGATGAATGCCTATAAACTATCGCCCGCACCTTTAGTATTGTTGATGCGGCATGGGCAGATTGTATCCGTTAAAATAGAGGGGTTGTCATGATGGCCAGCCGCTTAGAAAATGTTTCGAAATTATTCTCCAACTTTAGAACGCGTAGTATTATCATCGTTACCTTGGTGATATTAGGATTGGCTATTTTGGTGGGTATCATTCGCTTGGTGAATGCACCAAGCCAGTCCAATCCTAGCAATGCAGGCTTGGCCAATGCCCCCGTCCAAGCCACCGTACCGGGCTTAAGTAAAACTTCTCCCGAATATGAGAAACTGCAGAAAGAGCTAAACCAACAACGTATTCAACAAGCGCAAAACACCGGCGGTAGTGCTATTCCCACACTCACTTATCAAAATGATATCCCACAGCAACAGCCAACTGCGGTACAGCCCGATATCGCTGAGACGGATACAGCCACACCGGATCCCCAAGTAGCTGCTTTGCAAGCGCAAGTCGCAGAACAAGCGCAACAACTTCAACAAGCGAATACTGAACAAATACAGCAGGCAACTGTGGATAAAAGTGGTGCGATGCGTGCTCAAGCACAGCAACTATTACAAGCCTGGGGGCAATCACCGAATCAGGTTTATGAAGTAGGGGCCGAAGACGAACAAGCAGCAACCGATGCTGCGGCAGCTAGCGCCGCTGCAGCACGAATGGCTTCCCAGCAAGCCTTGCCTGCCATGATTAAGGCGGGTGATATTCAATTTGCGGTATTAAATACCGAGATCAATTCCGATGAACCCGGTCCTGTCATGGCCACGGTTGTGTTGGGGCCTTATAAGGGCGCTAAGTTATTGGGTAGTTTGCAAACAAGCAAATCCTTACCCGGTACCAATGGTGCTGAGGCAGTCGTGATACAATTTAATGTGATGAGCATAGCCGATGCCAATCGTAGCATTGGCATTTCTGCGGTCGCAATCGATCCCAATACTGCCCGTACGGCTTTGGCCAGTGATGTGGATCATCATTATATGTTGCGTTATGGTTCTTTGTTTGCTTCCTCTTTCTTGGAAGGTTATGGTAATGCTGGATTACAAGCGGGTTCTAGCGTGACGCAAAATCAGGATGGAGGAACCTTCACGACCTATCCCGATGCCGATCCGAGACGAGAAACAGCCGCAGCCTTTGGCCAAGTAGGGCAAAACTGGGGGCAACAATTGGGTGATACCTTTAATAGACCTAATACCATCACGGTCCATGCAGGTACAGGATTAGGAATTTTATTTTTAAACGATGTTACGTCCCAGGGTGCTTCGGCAAGTACGGCACAGGCTATTTCAACCAAGATAGCGCAAGATCAAATAGCCGCCAATAATGTGACGACATCGAATGTATTGCCTATCGATCAGGCACAAAATCAATTAGTTCAGCCTGTGCCTAGTGCACAGAGCGGGCAATAAATAGGATGATGATATGAGCGATCTAAACCATCATGACGAAGAGGAATATCATTTTGATGATAGCGAAAGTTTTGACTTTGGCGAACACGATAATACAGCGGAAGAAGAATTCATCAGTGATGAGAACATCATAGAAGATGCTAATAATGATAACAAAGGCTGGGAGAATGAACGTGCTGTAGCCGCGTCTAATAAAGCCAAAGACCCTGATATAAAGAAAAAAATAATCATGGGGGTAGGCATTGTTATCCTGTTGGTGGCCGGTTATTATTTTATGGCTCCGCGTGGTGGCGCACCCAAAACTTCTACGGCTATTCCTGCTGTCGCTCAAAATAATAACCCTCAAGCAGAAGCGGCAACGCCGGTGGCGGCGACGACACCCGTGACGAATGACACAACAGCCACCAATAATCAGCCACCAACAAATAATACGAATGATACCATGGATAATGCTAGCGCCAGTACCGCTTTAGACAATACAACGGATGATTCTTGGTTAGAGGGTAGCGATACAGCGTCATCGCCGAGTACTGCAGCTCCCCCGCTTAGCACTGCAACTAACACAGCTACGCCCTCGACTGATAATGCTCCTGCACCTTCAACAGCGGCATCGACAAATACCTCAAGCGATGTGCCCAATGACAATAGTATGCAAATGGAACTACAAACTTTGAATACGCAAAATCAGACATTGACGCTCAAACTACAACAGGTAACGGCGCAAAGTGAAGCGGCTGCAGCACGCGCTGCAAGCTTGGAAAAAACAGTGGCGCAATTGCAAGCGCAAGTGAACAAGATGAATCAAATGCTTCAAGGAGGCGGCGCAGGTACACAGAACTCACCGCCGCCCTTAACGCGTTCTCCTACACCTGCGCGCACTATGGAGGCTGCTGCACCTTCTAGTAGCGCTACTCCTACAAGCACAGCTAGCCAAAGTAAATCAGCTGTAGCGTATTATGTTCAGGCGATTATTCCCGGTCGTGCCTGGATTGCGGATAGCAATGGCCACATCGTTACAGTGACACAAGGCGATCGCTTTGAAGCTTTAAATACCACGGTGAGAGACATTGATCCTATCAATGGTATTGTAACCTTGAGTGATGGTCGCCAGATTGAATATGGTATGGTCGCACAGTAAGGACTCGACTGTACCCATATCAACTGCGAATTTAAAATTTTAACCGGGGTCCTTACTGATCGGACCCCTTTATACCAAAACGGTGCAGGATACCCTGTAAAATATCCAGGTTTTGAAACTGAATGCGCAAAGCACCCTTACCATTTTCATCATAATCGACCACAACGGGAGAACCGACTTGTTCGGCAATGGTATTTTCTAAGTGGGCTATATTGGGATCTTTAGGGGGCGTTGCAGCTGCTTTAGACTTATCCTGTCGGATTAAACGCTCTAATTGTCGTACGCTCAATTCATTGTCTATGCACTGACGCGCGAGCGCGTATTGTTCTTCCACAGCGACGCCTGCCAATAATTTGCCATGACCTTCACTTAATAATCCATCGATTAAATACTGTTGTACGCGTTTGTCTAATTTCAATAAACGTAATAAATTACTGATGGCCGCACGTGATTTTCCGACTAAAGCGCCAATTTCATCGTGCGTGTAAACAAAGTCGTCTTGCAAGCGTGAATACGCTTTGGCTTCTTCAATTAAATTGAGATCGCTACGATTAACATTCTCCACGATGGCTGCTTGTAAAGCTTGTTCATCGCTGTATTCGCCGACTAAACAGCTAATAGAGCTTAACCCTGCTTGCTGGCAGGCACGCCAACGACGTTCACCGGCAATGATTTCGTAACGATTGCCATTTAATGGTCTAACAACGATAGGTTGCAGCAGGCCGCCCATTTCTCGTATAGATTGTGCCAATTCAGCCAAAGCCTCTGCATCAAAATGATGGCGCGGCTGAAAGCGGCCACGCTGCAAGGCTTCTATGGGAATTTGTACTAAGGTAACTTTCTTAGCCATGGGGTTGAATGTGTCTGGATGCAAGTATTTGTTGAAAATCAACCCTACCAGAACTTAAATGGAATGGGTAAAGAATAAGTGCTGTGGTGATAGTACTCACAAAAGCCTCTACAAACAATTTATCTGAGGTTAATATTGGATAGAATTGTAGCATAATGATGAGATTAAGGGCAAGCTCTTTTTTTGAACATAACTTTCCCAGTTTTGTGCTAGCGGAATTTCCTTATTTATGGGTTGACAGGCACTTTCAATATATACAATAATAATTTTTATCGCAAATAATAGGAGATCGCGATGACTGGGTTCTATGATATTAAACGGTACATAATAATATGAAAAAATTTTATGGCCAATTTGAACCTCCCGTCGATCAATTTATTTTTGAGCGTTATTTCCCGAATAAGGAGATTAAAGGTACCTTTGTAGAATGTGGTGCATTTGATGGCCTTACAGAGTGTTCCTGCAAAGCATTTGAAGAATCTATGGGATGGAAGGGCTATAATATTGAGCCGGTCCCTTGGATTTATGCTAATTTATGTCAGAATCGTCCTCTTTCAAGAAACTTAAATTTTGCTTTATCCAATACAGTTGGTGAAGCGACTTTTAATGCCGTTGATCACCCCACATTTGGGAAGGATTGTACTAATGGCTCCTTGAGACACACACCAGCGCATGAGGCCTGGTTGCAAGAAGTGGGTTGCACTCTTGTAGAAGTGAGTGTATCACTCTGTACCTGGATTGATTTTATTAACAAAGAAAATATAACCTACGTTGATCTTCTTGTTCTGGACGTTGAAGGACATGAATTAGCTGTTATTGAGGGAATGCATGGATGTACAGTATTACCCGATATTATCTGTATTGAAGTAGGGCATCTGTCTTTTGATGTTATACGGAGTGCTTTATCTAAGCTTAATTATATTTATGATATTTCGTCTCATGTAAATGCTTATTTTATAAAATCAGATAAGCTGCCTCTTTTTGCTTTACGACGACTTGATTATCTGCAGAAAAATAATCTGGAAACACTTCTTATTGAAAATAGAACGCTTCAACAGCACATCGACGTACTTGAAAATACACTCACCACCATCAAGTGTTCCAAAGGGTGGCGTATGGTAGAATTTATGAGACGATTGCGGGCAGCAATGAAAAACGCGTTTCTAAATTAAAGTACCTAACCGCTTTTAAGCCTAATTCCTAAGAGTATTACCTTCAGATTCCTTATAGAGAAGTTATATCCGCTTATAAATTGTCGATAAATTAAATTATCAGTGCTGTTATTTCATGCTTTCATCATCATCGATACAAAATAAGTCTAATAAATCATACGGTTACATTAAAATCTCTATTTGAGCCATTTTTCTATAATTTCGGAATATAACTTCATTTCATCGGTTGTTCTCTTGTTACCCAGAGGTATAATAGGTTATAATAGAACCAATTTAATTTGGGGTAGGAGTATAAAGTGAAAGTTTTAGTTACGTCGGCGGGCGCACTTCTAGGGCAAGGTATCATCCGTTCTCTACAAGCAAGTACTATTCCTGGTTTGCAAATTGTGGCCTGCGACCCTGACCCGCGTTCCCCTGGGCTGTATTGGAACACAGCGAGTCGTTTATTGCCATTTGCTAAAGATCCACATTTTATTGATAAGTTTGCAGATCTTCTCAATGAAGAAAAGCCGGATGCTGTCTGTGTCGGAACCGATCCAGAACTATCATTGTTAGCGGCGAATCAACAGCAACTAGAAAGTACTTACGGTACCAAGATCATCGTGAGTAATCCAGAAGTAATTCGTATCGCAGATGATAAGTATCTAACGTATCAATTTATGAAAGCGAATGGTTTTACGCCGCCAGATTCCCGATTACCGGAAGACGCTCAACAATTGGTAGATTTATATGGTTTTCCATTAGTGGTTAAACCGCGTATCGGTGCGCGTGCTGTTGGATTTCACCTGGTTAAAAACCAAGAAGAACTTGAACGGGCATTAGCCGAAGTTCCTAATGCGGTAGTACAGGAATGCGTAGCAACTAAAGATGATGAATATACTGCAGGTTCCTTGTATTTTGACGGGGAGTGTAAGGCGACCATTGTTATGCGTAGAGAATTACGTGATGGTAACACTTTCAAAGCGTATGTAGATAGTTATTCAGATTTGAATAAGCAGGTACATGCTTTTTCTACCGCATTGAAGCCTTTTGGCCCAGCTAATTTTCAATTTCGGGTGGTGGATGGTATTGCCAAAGTTTTTGAGATTAATGGCCGTTTTTCAGGGACAACGCCGCTTCGTATGCGGGTTGGATTTAATGAATTAGATATGACACTTAGATATCTATTTCTGGGAGAACCTATTGTACAACCTTCTGTTTCCAAGTGTACCATTATGCGACATTGGACTGAAACAGTTATTATGGATGAGGAGATAATCACGCGATGAGAATATCACTAACGGGTGCTACGGGTTTTGTAGGAAAAGTTATTAATCGGCAGTTGATGGAGCAGGGTCATGAAGTTATTTCTTGGGTGCGCAATCCTTCTCAAAAAAATGAGCGGGCTTTCGATTTAAATCACCCCAGCGCAATTAATTTAGAAGATACCGATGTTTTAATCCACAATGCAGCCTATTTACCTAAATCTTATGAAGATCCAGATGAGGCTGCTAACTGTTTAATGAGTAATGGTGTTGCTACACTCGAACTTTTACGTATCGCTGAAAGAGAAAATATTAAAAAGTTTGTTTATATTTCTTCAGGTACTATTTATGATCCTGCTATTTGGAGAGCCACTGAAGAGGATCGTATCTATCCTTCTATGCGTGCCGCGTACTATTTGACGAGCAAGATGGTGGGAGATATTTTTACCAGCCATTTTGGTTCCAAAATGCAAACGGTTATTTTACGTCCTTCTTCTATCTATGGCCCTAAGATGAAACCAAAAGGATTGGTGCCGCGTTTAACACAAAAATTACTGAACAACGAAACGATTACACAAGAGGATGTCGGTAATTATACGGTTGATTTGGTTCATGTTGAAGATGTCGCGTGGATGGCGGTCCAGGCGGCGACCAACCCTAAAATGTTGGGCGCTTTCAACGTGGGCGGAGGGATGGAAATTACAACGCCTACTGTAGCGCAAACTTTGGCGAAAATACTGCATAAGCCGATGATAACGGACTTTGCTGAAAGCAGTAATGGCCACGCTATCTTGGATATTCGTCGTGCTCAAGATTTTGGATATAAACCTATTGAGCTGGAAAAGGGATTGCATTCTTATATAGAGTCATTATGATTGATTGGAATTTAGTTCCCGGTGAAGTGATTACCGTTATTAGCGATCTGCATTCTAATGAAAAAGCACTTAAGGCTGCTTTATCGGCGGTTGAACACAAACGCAGTGATAAACTCATTATCTTGGGCGATATTCTTACTTATGGTATAGATACTATTCCAGTCATGGAAATGGTACAAGATGCTATAGATGCAGGCGCTTTGTTGCTAATGGGCAATCATGATGAGATGTATTTGGATCTTATAAAAGGACATGATGGGGTTCTTGCTAAAATTAGACAAGATTTACAAGAATCCATTCTTTATAATTTTGAACGAATGAACAAGAAACAATTTGTGAGCTGGCCGTGGAGAAAGGAAATAGTTCAGGACAACATCTATTTTTCTCATGCTAATCCTTATGGAAACTGTTGGACGTATATTAAAAGTCACGAAGATTTCTTAAAAGCAGCCCATACAATTAAAGATAAAAAGTATTTGGCCGGTGTATTTGGTCATACGCATCGCCCCACGTGCTTTAGCCTTAAAAATGGTGTTTTGCCACAGATAGATGGGCTAGAAGAAGATGTCTTCATTATCAACCCGGGCTCTATTGGACAACCACGTAGTGTACCGCGTCAAGCCAGCTTATTACGATTATCTTCATATGAAAATAGATTGTGGGCAGAGATAGAGCCAGTTCAATATGATATACAAGCGCATGCGGAAGATTTACGAAATTCTTCATTATCTCCACAAACTAAAGCCGTACTTATATCGTTTTTTGAAGAATAAAGCTTGAAACTATTCTGATGAAATTTAGGGATGCAGATTTATGCGGGACAATATCAAAATTGATTTTGCGAATACCTTGCGCGGTTTTGCCGCTTTAGCGGTACTAATGTCGCACTATTATTATGTTTTTTGGCACGATAGACAAAGTGTTGGGGCATTTATTAATGCGCCAATATTGCCGGTTGACAGTTATATTACACCCCATTGGATTCTATGGTTAAATG
>CAMFJO010000011.1 GCA_945956945.1 uncultured Legionellales bacterium
GGATAATACGTATTGGTGATAACCAAAAGGTGCTAGATCTCCAAAAATTTTTATGGAATGAAGGTTTTTTTGTCGCTGCCATTCGTCCGCCCACCGTGCCTTATCATAATGCTTGTCTGCGAATTTCTTTAAACTGCATGCATGCAACAGAACACATAGAAAGCTTATTAGATAAAATAAGGGAATATTTATCATGAAAGATCCTGTATATCTATTTCCTGGCCTAGGATTCTCTAGCGATATTATGACAAATGTCTTGGGTGATAAAATGTTTTTAGGCTTAGATTATTTTCATTTGGCGCCTTGTTCCATAGATTATATAGCGTGCAAATTGGCTCGCTCAATCAAAAAACATTCTGTCATTATTGCCTGGTCCTTAGGTGGGTTATTTGCTATTAAGATCGCAAGCCTATTTCCCGATAAGATAAGAAAACTGGTGTTGTTGGCCACACAGCCAAGATTAACCTCGGCGGATAATTATAGTGGTATTGATTCTAAAGCTATTGAAGATTTTATCAGCATGGCTACTGATGATTTTGAAACATTCCAAAAAAGATTTATAGGGTTAGTGGGTTTCCCCAACAAGAGAATCATGAAGCAGTTAAATGCCTGTTTTAGGCTAAATTCAGTAGAGAATTTACTTGCCTGCTTAAAATTGATATTGCTTAGCGATCTGCGAGATGAATATAGTAAGCTTAAAACGAGTATGCTGTACATTATAGGGCAACAAGATGCTGTTTTAAAACAGGATGCACAATGTTTATTGACGCTAAATCCTAATGCCAAAATTATACTCATTCCTAATGCCGGACACAGTGGGTTTTTGACCTATCCTACTTTATATCGCGCAATAATAACCAATTTTATTGACAGATAGTATGAATAAATTAAAAATGAAAATAAGACGGCATTTTGATAAAGCCGATAAAACTTACGACGATTATTGCCTTGTGCAAAATGATGCCTGTATTTGTCTTCTTGAGATGCTAAAATCCTATGCTGGGCAATTTGAAGTGATAGCAGATTTTGCTTGCGGGACTGGTGAGAGCACCTTAAAATTAATAGAGACTATTTGTTATCAACGATGCTATGCTGTGGATTTTTCTGCTAATTTGTTGCGGATTGCCAGGAAGAAATTGCCAGACTCTGTCAGTTTTATTTTGTCCGATTTTGATATTAGTGTATTTAAAAGATCTTCTCTCGATCTGGTTTTCTGTAACATGGGATTGCAATGGTCTGCCGATTTTCAAAAAACTTTGGCTTTATTCAGGTCGTATCTGAGGCCACAGGGTTACTTAGTATTTTCCATGCCTGTTTATGGCAATTTTCCTGAAATGAAAAATGAATTCAAATACCCCTTGCCAGCGTATGATCAGGTAATTCAATTTTTAAAAAACAGTCATTTTAAGGTGCTTCAAAGTTGTGTTTACCAGCAAGCTGAATTATTTGAATCTTATTCTGAGGCCTTAAACTCATTGCAAAAGATTGGCTCTAATATTTCTCTTGTAGATAAAGGTTTAAAAAAAATGAAAGAACAGGATTTTTTTGTCGATAAAATGGGCGTTTTACCTATTTTAACTTACCGTATTGCCATTTATATTTGTCAAAAATGAACGCAATTTTTATAACGGGGACCGATACTGGAATAGGTAAAACTACAGTAAGTATTGTCTTGTTGAAAAAATTAAATCAACTTGGTTATAGAACCTTTGCTCTAAAACCCATCGCTTCTGGCTGTAGCCTGGATAGAAATGGTTGCTGGGTGAATGATGACGCTATCGCTTTGCAAGCGGCTGCTTCTTTATGGAGGCCTTACGAAATTGTTAATCCCATCGCCTTAAAAGAACCTGTTGCGCCTCATTTGGCAGCGAAGTTAATGGGAGAAACCTTGTCAGCTATAGAAGTCAGTAATATTATTAATGCGGCTATACAATCAGAGGCTGATATCAATTTAATAGAAGGCGTTGGCGGATGGAGTGTTCCCTTGAATCACAGGGAGCTTTTCTCCGAAGTGATTGCAGGCTTAAAAATCCCCGTTATTTTAGTGGTGGGAATTAAGTTAGGCTGTTTGAACCATGCTATTTTAACGTATCACCATATTGTAAGAATGAAAGTACCTTTCTTGGGTTGGATTGCGAATTGTATGGACAGCAATGTTTTAATGCGTGAGGAGAATATTGAGACTCTAAAACACTGGATTACAGCGCCCTGTCTAGGCGTGATACCTTTTGGCTTGACTCATATTCAAGAAACTAGCGTTTTGAACCTTGACTTTATATCCGACTATTTTCAGCTATTTCCTTAACGTGGTATCTCCTGCAGAAAAGTCCTTAATACTACCATCAGCCATTTTTAATAACAAATGTCCTTGAGCATCTATACCCTGAGCTATGCCACTATGATGGTGATTTCCGGAGGTCACTTCGATGGCTTGGCCAAAGAGCACATCGCGTTGTTGCCATTCGCTGCTAAAATCACTTAAGCCAGAGAGCGCGAATCTTTGTAAATCAATTAAAAGTTGGCGTATCAGCTCAGCACACATAGGATTACGATCGTAATATTCCCCAGTTAATTTTTGCAAGGATGACCAGGGTTGAGAGATGGCTTCTGTAGCGATATCAGACATATTCACATTAACCCCGATCCCTATAATAGCCTGACAAAAACCATTCGATTCAGCTTGGATTTCAATCAGAATGCCCGCTATTTTTTGACCGGCGATAATTAAATCATTAGGCCATTTGATCCCCATTTTTTCTTTTTGCCCAATCACCTTATCAATCGTTTTACCCAATGCAAGGCTGACGACCAAACTGAGCCCTGCTAATTCGCTAATGTCTTTTTGAAAAGGGTAGAGTAGCGATAAATAGATATTTTTACCAAAAGGTGAATGCCATTGCCGATTTAGGCGGCCGCGACCTTGTGTCTGCATTTCAGCGATACAAATTTTGATACGATTAGCATGGTTTAATTGGGTTTTCAGATATTGATTAGTAGAATCTATTTTTTCCAATATTTCTATATCCACGCGATCTTCGTTTACTAATGAAATTATTTTTTGTGGATCTAATAATACCAATGGCGTATCCAATCTGTAACCCTTACCTTTTATGCAACTTAAAGAGATATCGTATTGTTCCAACTTTTTAATGATCTTCCACACTGCTGCTCGCGTGATTTTCAAGGCTTCGCCTATAGAAGTGCCGTCGTGGTATTCACCATCGCTCAATAATTGTGTGACCTTAAGTAGGGTATTATTCAATTGAGACATTATACAATCGATT
Source organism: uncultured Legionellales bacterium (assembly GCA_945956945.1). GTDB lineage: Bacteria > Pseudomonadota > Gammaproteobacteria > UBA1113 > UBA1113 > VFKP01. The sequence continues at coordinate 3,285 of CAMFJO010000011.1, forward strand.
CTTCTGTACGCTTTGTCAATACTTCGTGTCCATCTTTGGTCACTAAAATAGTGTGTTCCCATTGAGCCGATAAGCTGTGATCTTTGGTCACCACTGTCCAGCCATCGCTTAATAATTTGACCGCAGCCTTGCCGGCATTGATCATGGGTTCTATGGTAAATACCATGCCTTCTTGTAATTGTAACCCTTGACCTGCTACCCCATAGTGTAAGATTTGGGGATCCTCATGCAGATTTTGCCCAATACCATGGCCACAATACTCGCGGACTACCGAAAAGCGATGGGCGTGCGCATGTTCTTGAATGGCTGCGCCTATGTCGCCGACAGTGCAGCCAGGCTTAACGACAGCAATTCCTTTGTAAAGACATTCTTGGGTCACACGCACCAAGCGTTCTGCCAAAACAGAGGTTTTTCCCACTAAAAACATTTTGCTGGTATCGCCGTGATAACCATCTTTTAGGACGGTAATATCAATATTCAGGATATCGCCATTTTTTAAAACTCTATCACTGGGAATGCCGTGGCATACAACATGGTTAATTGATGTACACATGGACTTGGTAAAGCCATGATAACCCAGAGAAGAAGGGTAGGCTTGTTGCTCATTGACCACATAATCATGGCAAATTTGGTTTAATTCGTCGGTAGTGACCCCGGGTTTAACATAAGGGGTTATCATTTCGAGGGCTTCGGCCGCCAGGCGGCCTGAAACACGCATTTTTTCAATGGCTTCAGGGGTTTTAATCATATTGCTCATTATTTATCCAGTTGAGTTCGTTCGTTTAGTATGATATAAAGTCTTGCCTAAACATGCAAATAGGCAAAATTCACACACGTACCGTAACGTGCGTCGGGGTGCCTGTATATATAAGTATAACACTATATCGTATGGGTTCGTCGTGCGGGTGCGTGGAGGCTCTCCTGTAGCCTTATATGGCTGCATGGAGTATTTAACCCTTGAGGAGAAATGTAATCATGATCAACATGAAAGATATGTTAGCAGCCGGTGTTCATTATGGCCACCAAAAACGGTACTGGGATCCTAAAATGGCGCCTTATATTTATGGCGTACACAATAAAATCCACATTATTAATTTAGAAAAAACATTGCCATTATTTAGCGATGCCTTGAATTTTATCTCATCCAAAGTGAGTCATCGCGGCAAAATCTTATTTGTAGGCACCAAATATTCTGCGCAAGCGGCTATTAAAGAAGAAGCTTTGCGTTGCGGTATGCCTTATGTCGATTACAGATGGTTAGGCGGTATGTTAACCAATTACAAAACGATGCGACAATTAATCAAGCGCTACCGTGAATTGGAAAAGATGAGACAAGACGGTTCTTTTGAGTATTTTACCAAGAAAGAAGCGCTACAGTTTCAACGTGAAATGGACAAATTGGAACGGGCCATAGGCGGTATCAAGGATATGGGCGGTTTACCCGATGCTCTGTTTGTCATTGATGTGGGTAATGAAAAAATTGCGATCACTGAAGCACAACGATTGGGTATTCCTGTGATAGGGGTTGTGGATACGAACCATTCTCCAGAAGGCATCGATTATGTCATTCCAGGAAATGATGATGCCAGTCGCGCCATTCGTTTTTACGCTAAAACAGTGGCGGATGTTATCCTAGCTGCCAAAGCAGCTTCTCAACCAGCGGTCAATGAAAAAGTGAGTGAAGTAGCAGAACCTGCGCCAGCACCGATCGCTTCAAACGATAAAGAAGGGGACGAATAAAGATGAGTATATCGGCAAGTTTAGTTAAAGAATTACGCGATCGTACTGCAGCGGCCATGATGGATTGTAAACGTGCCTTGGAAGAAACCAAAGGCGATATAGAAGCTGCAATTCAATTGTTGCGTGAAAAAGGTGCCATTAAAGCCGCCAAAAAAGGCGATCGCATTACCGCAGAAGGTTTGGTGGCTTTTGCAGTGAGCGCGGATCATCGTAAAGCAGCTATTGTCGAAGTCAATTGTGAAACCGACTTTGTGGCCCGGGCTGAAGATTTTATTCAGTTTACCCAAACGGTAGCGCAATTGGCCTTGCAACATAATACAGAAGATTTGAATCAATTGAATAATGTAGTCTTCAATGCCAGCGAAAATTTGACGGTAGAAGCTAAACGTCAAGCATTGATCGCCAAATTAGGTGAAAATATCAATGTGCGTCGAATCGCTTTGGTAAACAGTCAAGGTTTAATAGGCGCTTATAGCCATGGTAACCGCATTGGCGTATTGGTAGCGATGAAGCAGGGTGACATGTCTTTAGCCAAGGATTTGGCCATGCACGTAGCCGCTTTACAACCTTTGGTCGTATCGCCCAACCAAATTTCAGCACAACTGATTGAAAAAGAGCGTGAGATTTATACGGCACAAGCGGCTGAAAGTGGTAAACCAGCTGACATCGTCGCTAAAATGGTAGAAGGTCGTATCAGCAAATACCTAGATGAAGTGAGCCTGTTGGGGCAGCCTTTTGTAAAAGATCAAAATGTCAAAGTCTCTAAAGTATTGGCTGAGCAGAAAGCCGAAGTGGAATGTTTTGTGCGTTTTGAAGTGGGTGAGGGTATCGAAAAACAAGTCGTTGACTTTGCCACTGAAGTGATGGCGCAGGTTAAAGGATAGAATATGCATTCTAGCTGTACAAGAAACCCCATCTGTGTAGGAGTGAATGATAATGTTTGGCAATAAGGAAAAACCGCAATATAAACGCATTCTCTTAAAAATGAGTGGTGAAATATTAATGGGTAATTCCCAATTTGGGATAGATCCTGTGGTCTTAGATCGTATTGCCAGCGAAGTAACTGAAATTGCCTCTTTGGGTATCGAAGTCGGCGTTGTGATGGGTGGTGGTAATTTATTTCGTGGTGAAGCTTTAGCCAAAGTAGGTTTAGGGCGAGTTACCGGCGATCACATGGGAATGCTGGCTACTACCATGAATGCCTTGGCTTTGCGGGATGCTATGGAACGCGCCGGCATAGAAACACGTGTCATGTCGGCGATTACGATGACAGGATTGGTCGATCCCATGGATATACGTAAAGCCGACTATCATTTACGCCATAAGAAAGTGGTTATTTTTTCCGGTGGCACGGGTAACCCCTTTTTCACTACAGATTCTGCTGCCAGTTTGCGTGGCATCGAAATCGGCGCCGATATTTTGTTAAAAGGTACTAAAGTAGATGGTGTTTACACAGACGATCCCGCTTTGGTACCTATGGCCAAACGCTACAGTCAGTTGACTTATAGAGAAGTCATAGAAAAAGATCTGCGGGTTATGGATACCACCGCCATTTGTATGTGCCGAGATCACCAATTACCCATCATTGTATTTAACATCAGTAAACCACATGCCTTAAAAAGCATTATGTTGGGCGCTGATGAAGGAACACTGATTCACGCCAAGGAATCTTCTTTGGCGATAACTTCTTAATTAAGGAACATTGTATGCTAAATACTATTTATTCTGATGCCGAAACGCGCATGAAAAAATGTATTGAAAATTTGCACGCCACTTTAATGAAAGTGCGCACGGGTCGTGCCCATCCTAGCCTCTTAGATTCTATTAAAGTGCCTTATTACGGTACGGACACACCCTTAAATCAAGTAGCGAATGTGAGCTTGAGCGACTCGCGGACTATCATGGTATCGCCTTTCGAAAAAAATCTGGTCGCGGCGGTTGAAAAAGCCATTATGACTTCTGATTTGGGTTTAAATCCTGTTACCGTAGGTACGGTGATACGCGTCCCTTTACCACCTTTAAGTGAAGAGCGTCGAAAAGAATTAATTAAGCACGTTAAACTAGAAACTGAAAATAGCAAAGTTGCGGTGCGTAATGTGCGCCGTGATGCCAATGCACAATTAAAAGAATGTCTTAAAGACAAAACTATCAGCGAGGATGAAGAGCGTCAAGGACAGGAACGAATTCAAAAACTAACCGATAAGCATGTGGAAGAGATTGATAAAATTTTCACACACAAGGAAGCCGAATTGCGTGAGGTATAGAAAATGGACGATGCGCTGAAAAATATGAGTGCTGAGTCAAATATGGGGTTTTTATGAGTTTACCACGCCATATTGCAATAATCATGGATGGCAATGGCCGCTGGTCGAAAGATCGTGCCAAACCACGTCATTTAGGGCATAAGGCTGGTCTGGAAGCACTGAAAACTATCATTGAAGCGGTGGCCAAACGTGGCATACGTTATTTAACCGTATTTGCCTTTGGTATAGAAAACTGGTTAAGGCCCAGTGAAGAAGTCAATTATCTCATGAGTTTGTTTTTAACCGCCTTAAAACGTGATATAGGGCGATTGCACGAACATGAAATTCAGGTGCTATTTATAGGCGATAGAAAACGCATTAATACTGAATTAATTCGCAGTATGGAAGAGGCTGAAGCCTTAACCCGCCAGAATCACAAAATGACCTTAATTGTCGCTTTTAATTACAGTGGTCGCTGGGATATAGAGCAGGCTTGCCAGCAATTGGCGCAAAAGGTGGCTGAGAATATTATGCCAGTTTCAGCTATTAACGAAGCGATGATAAGCCATCATCTATCGACTGCGGCTTGGCCAGATCCCGATCTATTTATCCGCACCAGTGGTGAGCAGCGTCTCAGTAATTTTTTATTATGGCAATTAAGTTACGCTGAGTTGTATTTCACCGAAAAATATTGGCCAGAATTTGATGAAAATGAATTGGAAAAAGCGCTGGCATTTTATGCGCTACGTGAGCGGCGCTTTGGCCAAATCAGTGAACAAATAGGTATGAAGGATGCATCATAAGTGTCGCAATGGATTAGGAGTTAGAAATGGTCAAAAACAAAGAGGCTATCATCAGTAAGCCCCTTCAGCAACGCATCGTAACGGCAAGTCTATTGATCCCCGTGGTGATTTTAGCCATCTACCTGTTACCCTTGTTTTATTTTTTCTTGGTGGGTTGTGTGATTGCTGCTTTAGCCGCCTGGGAATGGTGCACTTTAGCCCATTTCAAAACCCTGTTGGTTAAAATTTTCTATATCTTCTTAATTCTGGTTGCTTGTGCTTTATCCTGGGCTTTGCCCTTTGAGTTATTTGTCTTGATGGGTTTCATTTTGTGGATAGCTTTGTTTATTGCTTTATACCGGTATCCTAAAGACAATGATAGGTGGAAAAAATTTGCATCGCTTAGAGGGATAGTGGGATTATTGATGTTGGTTGCTTTTTTAGCGAGTCTGATGGTTTTAAAAAAAGCCTCAGCGGGCTATGTTTTAGTGTTATTGGCTACGGTATGGATAATGGATTCAGCAGCGTATTTTGCCGGTCAAAAATGGGGCAAAACGCCTTTGGCTACGCATATCAGTCCTAAAAAAACCAGAGAAGGTTTGATAGCTGCTTTGATAGGCGTGGCAGTATTGTCCTTACCTTTGGTATTATGGGTCCCCCCCTATAAAAATGCTTCTTTAGGCTGGTTTTGTTTAATTCTGATCACCGCTGTGGTCTCCGTATTGGGCGATCTGGTTGAAAGCATGGCGAAGCGAATATACCATATCAAAGACAGCGGACATTTGTTGCCTGGGCATGGTGGCATTTTAGATAGACTGGACAGCTTATTCGCGGCCTCGGTGTGTTTTGCCTTTGGGCAAATGCTATTGTCGTAATATACAGGAGAAACGGACTTGTCAATTATCATCTCAATTCTATTGTTCCTGATAACCATTTCTATTTTAGTGGCGGTGCACGAATGGGGGCATTTCATCGTAGCGCGTTGGTGTGGGGTGAAAACACTGCGTTTTTCAATTGGTTTTGGCAAGATTATTTGGCGTAAAGTAACGCGTAGCGGTTTAGAAATTGCGGTTTCTACTATCCCTCTAGGGGGATATGTTAAATTCCTGGATGAAAATGAAGCGATAGTGCCCTTAGATCAACGGCGTTATGCTTTTAATAGGCAATCGGTGTTTAAACGCATCGCCATTGTATTGGCAGGCCCCCTATTTAATTTTTTATTCGCTTTTTTTGCTTTTTGGCTAATGTTGGTGATAGGCTCGCATCACATGAAGCCCATTATTGCCGAAGTAGTCCCGCACAGTTTAGCGGCTAAAGCAGGTTTTTTACCGCAACAACGTATTGTGGCCATCAATGACACTAAAGTTTCTTCTTGGCAAGAGATACGCCTTGCCTTATACAATAGGTTGGCGGAAGATAAACCAGTATTGGTGTCGGTACAAGGTCCAAATGACACGGCACCGCGTACTATATTGGTGGATGTCTCCGGAGTGCGATTAGATGAAGATAATATCGATATTTTAGAAGATTTTGGTGTGTTTCCTTTCGTGTTGGATATCCCGGCTGTGGTTGATCAAGTGGAACCCAAGAGTCCGGCAGCAGCAATGGGTTTAAAGCGTGGGGACAAAATCTTGAGTATTAATGGTCAAGCTGTTGCAAATTGGCAAGCTTTATTAGAACAGATTACGAGTTTAGGTGGGCAAACAGTCACTTTGGTCATTTTGCGCCACGATACGCAAGAATCTCTTACGATGACACTGGGCAAACGTATCGATCATCAAGGTGAAGAACGGGGTTATTTAGGTATCAGAGCCAAGGCGTTGCCTTTGCCCAAAGATTTAATGGTGGTTAAGCGTTACAATCCCTTAGCGGCGATCCCTAAGGCGGCTCATGAGACTTGGCGTATGACGACCTTGTCCGTTAATTTAATGTACAAAATGATCACTGCTAAAATAGATTTAAGCGGCATTGCTGGACCAATCGGTATCGCAGAAGGGGCAGGAATAGTCGCGCATTCTGGAATAGCGGCCTATTTAAGTTTTTTAGCGTTGATTAGTATCGGTCTTGGAATCGTCAATATATTACCCATTCCGGTATTAGATGGTGGTTATTTGCTCTATTTTTTAATAGAAATAGCGCGTGGCAGGCCTTTATCGGACAGGGCACAACTCATCGGCATTAAAATAGGCTTTGCAATATTGCTTTGCCTGTTGCTGTTTGCCTCTTATAACGATATCATGCGTCTTTTACAGTGACGATATTGAATATTAGTGAAAAAATAATAACCGCTCACCCATCTGCCTGCATTGCTGTGGGAAAAGAGAAGGGTAGTTGCGGAAAATAACCACAAAAGGACAACGATGAATAAATGGCTTAAATTATCATTGCTTTCCACTGCCTTGACGGCATGTTTTGCCAATGCCTACGCAGAGGAATCATTTACAGTCAATAAAATAGAAATTGAAGGTTTAAAGCGCATTACCGAGGGTACGGTTTTAAATTACTTGCCTATAGAAATAGGTCAAACCATTAAGCCT
>CAMFJO010000012.1 GCA_945956945.1 uncultured Legionellales bacterium
GCCTTTAGCGGCTAAATTGGGCACACTCCATTGAATACCCATATAAGGATGGAATATGTACAATTACTTGCTAATAGGCTTGGGCGGCGCTTTAGGTGCCATGGCACGTGTCGGTATGGGTCGCTTATTCCCCGTTCATCTGATGGGGAGCATCCCACTGCAAATGTTGGCGGTGAATGTCATTGGTTGCTTTCTGATGGGCCTATTGTCTTCCTGGGTATCTTACCACAGTGGTTTCAATCTGGCATTGCGTTATTTTTTGATCTCTGGGTTTTTGGGCGGCTTTACCACTTTTTCTGCTTTTGCCCTGGAAGGATCGCTGCTGTTACAAAAACACCAATATGGACCAGCAGCCCTCTATATCTGCTTGACCGTCCTATTATGTATTGCATTTTTCTTTATTGGTTCGAAATTATTTATGCACCTGGCAACTTAGAATTTATTGATATTTGATTAGTCGATGCGAAAAATAGGGTCTGTTGACATTTGGTTAATCGGCTCTAACATAGGAATTGACTAATTTAACCCACTCTTCCACACTTAATTGTTCCGCGCGGTATTGTGGATCTATATCTAAGGCTATCAGTTCCTCCGCCTTAAAATATCCTTTTAAACTATTCTGCAGTGTCTTTCTACGCTGATTAAAGGCATCGCGTAACAAGTTTTCTAATACGCTAAGAGAAGCGATATCAAACAAGGGTTTTTCATAAGGCACTAACTGTACTATCTTGGATATCACCTTAGGTTGTGGCTTAAAGGCTTGTGGTGGCACGCTAAACAAAGCTTGTACTCTGCATTGTAATTGCACCATCACGCTCAAGCGCCCATAGGCTTTGCATCCAGGTGATGCCGCCAAACGTTCCACCACTTCTTGCTGTAACATAAACAGCATATCACTGATATGCTCTTTTTGTGTTAACAAATGAAATAGTAATGGCGTAGAAATATTGTAAGGCAAATTCCCAATGATGCGCACCTTATGGTTGGCCAGCTTGAGATCGTTCAAAGAAAAAGACAAAGCATCTTGATGGTGAATATGGTGCTGCAAGGCCGGATAACGTTGGTGTAATCGCGCGACCAAATCATTGTCGATTTCCACCACATCCACCACCGCACCGCTCTTCAACAGGTGTTGCGTTAAAGCACCTTGCCCGGGACCAATCTCTAACACCCGCTGTCCTTCTTGAGCGGCAAAAGCGTTTAAGATGGCACCGATAACACCCTCATCGTGTAGAAAATTTTGTCCAAAACGCTTTTTAGCGGCAGGAAAATCACTCATTGGCAACGGGTTGTGCCTTGTTATCTGGTGCTGATTTTTGAGGCACTGCTGCTTTGGCTTTAGGGGTATCATCTGCTTTCAGATAGATTTTAATGTAGGTCGATTGACGCATACGCCTTAACCAGTCTTGAGTTTTCTCATTCATTTTCGTTTCAAACAACATACGCCTTACCTGCATTTGTTTGTATTCTTGAGTATCATCGGTATCTCTGCGTCCCAGAACCTGTATGAGATGCCAGCCATATTCAGTTTTCACCGGATCACTGATTTGATTAATCGCCAAGGCATTCATGGCTTTCTCAAAAGGTAATACCAAGTCTCCTGGTTTGACCCAACCCAATTCGCCTCCCTTAATAGCGCTAGCAGGATCCTGCGAATATTTTTCTGCCAGCTGTTCGAAACTCACACCGCTGTTCATTTGGCTTTTCAAATTTAATAATTGTTTACGCACGCTTTCATCGGTATTCACCGCGTCCGTTTTAATTAGGATATGCCGTACATGCGTTTCTTGTACGATGTGTTTCTCATCATTATTTTTGACTCCTACTAAACGCAATACGTGAATGCCATTACCCGTACGCAGAGGTTCACTGACATCACCCGCATTTAAACCCCTTACCGCATTCACAAATACTTGTGGTAATTGTTCTGGTGTACGCCAGCCTAAAGCGCCGCCTTGTAATGCTTCGTCACCATTGGATTCTGCGACGGCTAATTGTTGAAAGTTAGCGCCTGCTTTTAATTTTTGCACTATCTGTGCTGCTTTTTTATTCGCTGCGGCCAATTCTTCAGAGGTCGGCTCATCGGGTAAGGCAATTAAAATATCTTCAATATTGTATTGCACTGCTTCATGGGCTTCCTGATAGCCTTTCGAATTTAAAATATTGTCGACATCCTGTTTGCTGATGTAAATGCGTGGCGCCACTTCGCGCTGCAACAACTGCTGTATTACCAATTGTTCGCGTACCTGGTTTTTATAGAAATCATAGTTCACATGATCTTTTTGCAAGACTTGCTTTAAAGCATCAATGTTCATCTGGTTTTTAGCGACAATCGCATTGATAGCTTTGTCCAAGGTGGCATCATCGACGGTGATATCTAGTTTAGCCGCCATTTGCAATTCTAATTTCTGATCTATCATGCGATCCAATACCTGCTTTTCTAGCTCGGCATTGCTAGGTAGCGGTGTACCGGTACGTTGCAATTGTGTTTTGATGTAACTGGTTTCCTTGTCTAATTCGCTTTGTGTGATGACATCATCCCCGACTACCGCAACCACTGTATCTAAAGGTTCGGCCGCTTGTATTTCTCGCGGGGTTAAGGTTAAACCCATGCTAAGGACCAATAGACCCGATAAAAAGTACGCTTTAACTTTGTCCATTTTATACTCGATTTTTTGAAGGATTGCCCGGATTATACTGTTGTTTTAGGGATGAGTGCAAATTTACACCCACTTTCGCCACTGTCCTCTTGACAAGAGTTCTGCAGAATAGATAAAGTTATAAACAACTAGGGTCTGTATCCCACTATCCTATATTTCATATATTAACAAGGAGTGTATCACTATGGTTCGTTTCTCTCGCACAGTTTCATTACCCGCTCTTAGCACAACGACCTTATTATTAACCGGCTTATTTAGTCAAGCTTATGCCAGTGGCTTTCAGTTAGGCGATTTATACAGTACCACTGAAATTGGCTTAGCCGGTGCTGGCGGCGCGGCTTATGCTCAAGATGCAACAACGGACTTTAGTAACCCTGCTGGTTTGGTGAATCTTAAAAATCCAGAATTTGTCGTAGCAGGAACCTTGATAAGTTCGGATGCCGATTTTAGCGGTCAAGCCTGCGGCGGTGCCGTCAATGCTGCAAAAGGTCTTCATGCCTGTACGCCAGTGCCTACCAGCGAGAATGGTGGTACCAACAGTTTTGTCCCCGCATTTCATTATGCCATGCCCCTGAGTGATAGGGTTTATGCTGGTGTCAGCGTGACAGCGCCTTTTGGTTTATCTACCTATTACGACGATCCAAACCTAGTTTATCAAGCGACTGATTCCAACATTCAAACCATTAATATTAACCCAAATATTGCCTTTAAATTTAACGATCAATTTTCTCTGGGCGCTGGTATCGATATAGAAGAAATGAATGCTACCTTAAATAGCCACTCCAACCTTATGCCCAATTCAACCTTGGTGGGGAGCAAATTTGGTCTCCCAGTAACACAAATATACTCGGATAGCGCGGTTAGAAATTATGCGGATGACTGGGGTGTGGGTTGGAACGCAGGTGCCTTATATCAGTTTAGCCCAGGCTCACGTATCGGCTTAAGCTATCGTTCTGCTATACAACATGACTTAAGCGGTACCAGTGAATATGAGGGCGGTACGGGCACGCGTTATCTCAATGGAACGCCTATCGCTACAGGGAACTATCCTACTTATAAAACGGATGTTTCCGCCGATGTGAAGTTACCCGCTACCACCACACTGAGCTTTTATCAAGAATTAACCTCACAATGGGCGGTGATGAGTTCCTTGTACTACACGCAATGGAACAGCATTCAAAATCTAACCCTAAAAGATGTGGCCTTCATTGACACCAATTCGACCCTACTTATTCAACCCTCACAAAGTAGAGATGTCACTTACCCAGAAAATTTCAAAAATACCTGGCGCTATGCTTTAGGTACTGAATATAAGGTTAATGATGCGCTCACCTTGCGTGCGGGTGGTAACTTTGACCAATCACCCGTCAATAATACCGATCGCACCATTCGCCTACCGGATAGCAATCGCTGGACAGCGGCATTAGGTGCTGGTTACAGAATTAGCCCTAATGTTAAAATAGACGCGGCTTACATGCACATCTGGTTTGAAGACAATGCCAAAATCGACCAACCAGGAGCGGGAACGCCCCAATACACCAGCTACTCCGTGGGTAGCTCCGATGTTTCAGCTAACTTGTATTCCTTACAAGCGACTTTCGATATCGTTTAATCCACAGACACCGGCTTGAAGTTTTAACCGCTTCAAGCCGGCATTTTCTTAAATATCCGCTTCTTCTTCGTCCGGCAAAAAACCATTACTCTGCATACGCCACAAATGCGCAAAATGTCCATCTTGCTGTAACAATTGCGCTTGCGTACCCTCTTCAATGATCCGACCGTGATGAAACACCAGGATTCGATCCATGCCATTTAAGGTAGACAAGCGATGTGCTACAACCAAGGTGGTTTTATGCTGCATCAATTGGCGCAAGCTATCTTGAATGAGTTTTTCGGTGACAGAATCCAGCGCGGAAGTTGCTTCATCCAGAATTAAAATAGGGGCATCTTTTAAAATAGCACGTGCAATCGCAATACGCTGACGTTGTCCACCAGAAAGTTTAACGCCACGCTCGCCCACCAATGCTTCATAGCCTTCATCCAAATGTTGTATGAATTCATCGCAATGCGCCATTTTGGCTGCTTGAATCACTTCCGCGTCACTCGCTTCCAAACGGCCATAGCGGATATTTTCCATGAGCGTACGATGAAACAAACTCGGATCCTGCGGGATCATGGCAATATTATCTCTTAAAGAATCCTGCGTTACGGCATCAATATTTTGCCCATCGATAGAGATATGGCCGCGCTGTAATTCATAATAACGTAAAATCAAATTGACAAAAGTAGATTTACCAGAACCCGAGAACCCGACCAGTCCTACTTTTTCTCCGGCATTGATGTGAACATTAAAGTCCTGAAACACCCATTTATTTTTTTGATAGGCAAAATAAACCTGATTAAAATCGATCGTACCGTGTTTCACTCTGAGTATCTTGGCATCTTTTTTATCGCAAATATCTGCTGTGACTGTTACCAGTTTTAAAGCATCGCGGATGGTGCCGCTTTCGCGGGCAAATTGCATCAGTTGATAACTGATAAACCAGATCCAGCCCAAGAGCCAAAAGGTTTGCATACTCACTTGCGTAAAATCACCGAGACTCACCCAGCCATGGCCATAACCATACAGTAAGGTAAACACCATGCCGAATATCAATAATAACCCACTTATCCCCAAACCTATGCGCGTTAACTCCATTAGCCACATCGCCTCACGCGATTTTTTTATTTCCTCACGTTGTGCTACCGCCACATAATCCGCCTCATAACGATGGCGCGCAAATAAACGCACCGTGCTCATATTCGTTAGCACATCCACTATTTTGCCATTCAATATGGATACGGCATCTGCGTGCACGGCCCATAAACGATTGGTGCGTTTTAAAAATAAAGCCGTAATGCCGATATGAGAAATGAGCCATGCCAATAAAATAAAGGAAAAGATGGAATTAATTTTCCACATTAAAACCAATACCATGACAATGCCCGCACCGACCGTGATAAATTGAAAACACACCATCTCGGTTATCGTCTGACAACTGTTGGGAAGATCAGATAATTTTTTAGAAATATTTCCTGCAAAATTATTGGCAAAATATTCATGGGATAAAGTTTTAACGTGTTCAAAAACCGTAGCGCGAATTTGTGCCCTAAAACGCGGATAGGTATAAATTTGCAATATGCCCTGAGCACGTTGCAATAATTCCATGATTAACCAAAAAGCCGCTAGCAAAATGAGGGTATCCTTCACCGCCACAAAGACGTGATTTGGGGTACCCCGATAACCGGTTAGTGTATTGACAATATCTTTTAAAAAATAGGGGAATATGGAATCATTAACGGCCCAGGCCATCCCTGTTAAAGCAAATAAAGTAAATTTTAACTTTTGCGCTTTCACAAAATGGAAAATAAAGCGAAAAGTGGTGGTAGGAAAGGTCGCGCTCTTCATGGTGGTATCACTCTTATCGTATAGAATGAGAGTGTATCATAAAAGAGCAAAATATTCAACGCGCTTCGCGCGTGTGCCACACGCGTAATATATGGAGTGAAAAATGGTGTGGGTCCTTACAACAATCAGACTAAAATGGCAAAGTCAGTCCTGGCTCTATGGCCCTTAGGTGACTTTTAAATAAGCTTTGAATACGCGCTAAACTTTCCGCACTGCCCCCTTCAAAACGCAACACCAAACTGGGTGTGGTATTGGACGGTCGCACTAAACCCCAAGCATCCTTGAAATCGATCCTGATGCCATCTAACAGACAAATCTCACCGGGTTCCTCTTTTAAGCGGCTAATCAACGCTTGCATCAAAATCGCTTTATCGTTTTCCGCAACGGGTAAAGCCAATTCCGGTGTAGAATAACACCGTGGCAAAGCCGCAAATAAGGCGTCAATGTTAGGCACGTGAGACAATAAAGTTAATAAGCGGGCTGCCGTATACACACCATCGTCAAAACCATACCAATTCTCTTTAAAGAAAATATGGCCGCTCATCTCGCCAGCTAATAAGGCATTTTCTTCTCGCATCAAGGCTTTAATCAAGGAATGCCCTGTTCTACCCATAATGGGTTTACCACCTGCCGCTTCAATGACTTGCTTTAATAAATGCGAACATTTGACATCGTAGACAATCGTTGCGCCAGGGTGGCGGGATAGCACATCTTGAGCTAATAGCATCAATAAACGATCCGCGAATATCACTTCACCTTGACTGGTTACCACACCCAAACGATCGCCATCGCCATCAAAACCCAAACCCAGATCGGCTTTGTGTACTTTGACAGCTGCGATCAAGTCGATTAAATTTTTGGGCTGTGTCGGATCGGGACTGTGATTGGGGAAATTGCCATCCAATTCGGTGTGCAATTCAATGACCTCAAAACCCAGTCGTTTAAATAAAGAAGGTGCAACAACCGCTGGGATCGCATTAGCGCAATCGATGATGACCTTAAGCCGCTTACCTATACTGAGTTGTTGCGCAATGGTATTGATGTAAGCAGATAAGAAATCCTCTTGGGTCAATTGGCCTGCAGGTGTCGTAGACAGGGGGTTATTTACCGCCTGGGCTAAGTCTTGTAATTCTATCGAGGTTAAATTTTTCCCCTGCAACACCATTTTTAAGCCATTGTATTCCTTAGGATTATGGCTCGCGGTTAACATCGCCCCATTGGCACAAGGACCCGTGGCAGTGGCAAAATATAAAACCGGTGTAGGAACCTGTCCCACATCGACCACATTGAGACCACTCTCCAATAACCCGCGTTTTAGGGCGGGATACAAGCTATCCGCACTCAAACGTGCATCACAGGCCGTCATGACACACGACTCACCTTTGGCAGAAGCCATGGCACCAAAAGCACGCGCAATGCGGTAAACCGCCTCTTCTGTGAGCTCAATACCAGCGATGCCGCGAATATCATAATGGCGGAATATATGGGAGGGGATACTGTTCAAAATTTAACCTTTGCATATGCTTATTTGGCCCGATTATAGCTTAAAATTAAAGCAAAAGCCAGTATGAGCGCCTTATCCAAACGCCCCAAATGTTACTCTTAATTACAAAGAAGAGGCTTTATGAGCTACTATTATCTTTTCATAGAGCGATACATAAGCTTGTGCCATTTCATCGGCTGTGAATAATTTGTTATAGCGTATTAGGGCCCGCTTTCCCATCTCTGCGGCCATATCAGGATTTTCGAGTAAAAATTGCATTGCTTGCCGCAATGCCAATGTATCCCTAGGTGGCACAACAATACCCGTTTCATCATGGATATTGATGTAGGTTGTTCCTGTTCCTATGTCACAAGATATCATCGGTTTACCATACATAGCACCCTCTAAAAGAAATATTCCAAAAGCTTCAGAACGCAAATAAGAGGGAAACATTACTCCATAGCAAGCGGTGAGAAGGGCCGCTTTGTCCTCATCCGATATAGTACTCAAAAAATGAATGTTTTTAATATTGTCTTTTTTAACTTTATCTTTTAGAAATTGACCACAATCATCATCATCTCCCGCAATAACGATGGATACATCAAGTGATTTCGCTGCTTCAATTAGAAATTCTAACCCTTTATAATAACGCATAGCGCCAATAAAAAGAAAAAATCTAGTGCCAAACTGTGTGCGCCAGAATTGCGCTTTTTCGCTAGAAACCTCTGGATAATTATCTCTATCAAGACCGATAGGGATAACACTGGTTTTTTTCTGTAGGCTCAGTAAAACCCTACTGCTCTTTATATAATTAGGTGATGTCGCAACAATAGCGTTTACTTTATTAAGAAATCGCCACATTAAAGGCATATAGAGTATCTTCAGCCATCGTTGTTTTACTATATCTGAATGATAAGTTACTACCGTTGGTTTATTGACACGTGCTATAAAATGCAACGCATCTGCAAATGGCCAGGGGAAATGATAATGAATGATGTCGGCTTCTTTCATTAACGCTGCAAAACGATGGATAGCGCTAAAAGAAAAAGAGCTAGATGCAATTTCAAAATTCTGTGGTACTTTATGTACAATATAGCCGTTAATATGACTGCTTGATTCGGTCTTGTTTTTTGTTAAGGTTAAGACCTCAGGTATAACGCCATAACGTTTTAATTTTACTGAAAGTACATCTATAAATTTTTCAACTCCGCCGAAAGAGTCTGGATAATAAGTTTTATATACATGTAAAATCTTCATTTTTTAAAACTTATTTTTCCATATATTCTTGTATTATTTTTTCTGTTGGGCCAATCGCAACGACTTTTCCTTTGCTCATTAGGATGACATCAGTGCAGTATTTTCTAACTGCTGCAATATCATGCGAAGAAAGCACTACAATTCTAGACTTTGAAAATAAATAGTCTAAACGCTTTAAAGCTTTCTCTCTAAAAGATTCATCGCCTGCCCCAACAATTTCATCTAATACTAAAATATCTGGAGGAATATGGGTTGAAATTGCAAACGCGAGGCGAAGAAACATGCCGGTAGAATAAGTCCGAACAGGTAAATGTATAAATTCTGAAAGACCAGAAAAATCAATAATGGCATCTACGGATGCTTCTGCTTGTTTAACAGTTAACCCCATAAATACCAATCTAAATATGATATTCTTTATCCCGCTACTATCTGGGTCCAGTCCCAAGGTGAAGTCAATCAAAGAATTAACATTTCCTTGAATTGTCACTTCGCCTTCTGTAGGTGTATATACGCCTGCAATAATACGTAATAATGTTGTTTTTCCCGCCCCATTGTGGCCTATAATACCCACTCTTTGGCCATCACTTATGGTCAAAGAAACATTATCAATAGCTTTTACATACGTCGTTGAAACAGAGTTATCTATATTACCGCCCACCAGAGAAGAAGCTTTTTTACGCAAAGTGACTTGTAATGAATGCGAATTAATATCGAGAATAGGATAAGAAAGAGATACGTTTTTAAAAACAATCATTTTTACATCCAGAACACAATGTTTTTGTAGAATTTTCTATGTAGCAAAATTGCAGCACATAAGAAAAAACCGGTCCAGATAAGCATAGAAATA
Organism: uncultured Legionellales bacterium; assembly: GCA_945956945.1. GTDB lineage: Bacteria > Pseudomonadota > Gammaproteobacteria > UBA1113 > UBA1113 > VFKP01. Next base: position 9,696 of record CAMFJO010000012.1, read on the forward strand.
TATGCCATCTCCGTTGTATTGCCCCCTATTAATGGCGTTCTCCAAATATCTAAGATAGCTGCAAAAGGATTGAGATACACCCATTTTTGAAAACGCTCTGGTATCACACTGGTGCTCCACATTACTGGAGTAAGCAAAAAAACAGATTGCATTACCATACCAATTAATTGAATTAAATCTCTAAATCTAACACAAAGAATTGCC